>JAGOCV010000422.1 GCA_017998575.1 Burkholderiaceae bacterium | reverse complement strand
GCACACCACGGCCGCGTAGCGGCCCGAGGCGGCCAGGCGCTTGGCATGCACCGGGATCTCGAACGCGCCGGGCCCGTCGAAGACGTCAACGCGCTCGCGCGCCACACCCTGGCGCTCCATCTCGGCAAGGAAGGCGTCGCGCGCCTGATGGACGATGTCCGCGTGCCACTGCGCTTCGACGAAGGCGATGCGGCGTTCGCCGCCGGTGGCGAGCGCGGAAGAAGGAAGGTCGTTGAGCTGACTCATGGTTGGCCTTGAAGAAAACAAAGGTTGTGCCTGAATCAGGGCGCAGAAAACGCACGGGCCCACCTGCATGCCAGGCGGCGCCGCGAAAGGCGGCCGCGCCGACACCAGGGCGGGCTCGCGCTCTCTTTCATCCGGACTGTGACCGTCGGCCCCGGGATCGCACCGGGTCTGCTGACCCCGCCACCGTGCGGTGGCGGGCGCTCGCGGGCTCATGCAGCGTGTGCCTTGCGACACCACTGCCATCACCGCCGGTGGGGAGTTTCACCCCGCCCTGAGAACGCTGGGTAAGCCACGGTGCGCGAGCACTGTGACCACCGGCTGATTCTAAGAGGGTGCGCAAACCCCTGCGGGCCGCGCGTTCATACATGAGTGCCTGGTCAGACCACCTGCCTGTGGCGGTCGATGCAAACGGCCAGGGTGGCCTCGCCGCTGCGCTGCCACCAGTCGAGGTTGGAGAAGATTTCAACCTCGCTGTAGCCCGCGAAGCCGGCGGCTTCGACCCAGCCGCGGATCTTCTTGAGTTCGACCACGCCGTCGCCCATCATCCCGCGGTCGGACAGCAGGTCGCGCGTGGGCGTGAGCCAGTCGCACACGTGGTAGGCCAGCAGGCGTTCGCGGCCGGCGCGCGCGATCTGCTGCTCCAGCTTGGGATCCCACCACACGTGGTAGATGTCCAGTGCCACGCCCAATGCGCCGCTGCGGCCGGCGTCGAGTTCGTCGCACAGGTCCAGCGCATGCTCCAGCGTGTTCACGCAGGCGCGGTCGGCCGCCTGCATGGGGTGCAGCGGCTCGATGGCCAGCGGCATGCCGACCGACTTCGCGTAGTCCAGCGACGCGGCGATGCCGTCGCGCACCTCGTTGCGCGCGCGGGCGATGTCCTTGTACTGCGCGCGGCCGTCGAGCGCGCCGGGCAGGGCGCCCACCACCAGCACGAGGCACGGCGCGCCGAGCGTCTTCGCTTCGTCGATGGCGCGACGGTTGTCGTCCAGCGCGGCGCTTCGCACGGCCGCGTCGGCGCCGGTGTAGAAGCCGCCGCGGCAGTAGCCCGACAGGCCGATGCCGTGCGCCTTGAGCTGGCGTGCCGTCGCGTCGAGCCCGGCGGCGTGCACCTGGTCGCGCCAGGGGCTGATGGCGCGGATGCCCTGCGCAGCGCACTGGTCGATGATGCGATCGAGCGGCACTTCGGCGCCGGCCTGTTTGCGGATGGTGGCGGTATTGATCGACAGCCAGTCGTGGTTGGCGGAGAAATCGCGCATGCGTGGTTTCACTGTTCAGGAGAAGAAGAGGCCGGGGCCGGTGCGAGCGTCTCGCGCCGGATCTGCCGGATGATGGCCGCGTTGTCGAGCTCGCCATCGCCCGCGGCGACGGCGGCATGCATCAGTGCGGCATGGGTTTCTGAGAGCGGCAGGCGCTGGCCCGCGGCCTGCGCGTCGGCCAGCATCAGGCCGACGTCTTTCAGGTGCTGGCGGATGCGCGACTGCGGCGCGAACTCGCCGCTGACCATCATCGCGCCCTTGGCCTCGGCGGCGGCCGAGCGCGCGGGCGTGGCCAGCACCAGGTCGAGGAAGGCCTGCGGCGCGATGCCCAGGGCCTGCGCGAACACCATGCCCTCGGCGAGCACGGCGCGGTTGAGGCCGATGACGAGGTTGGTGGCCAGCTTGGCGCGTGCGCCCATGCCGGCGCCGCCCACGTGCACGCGCCGCGAAGCGATGGCGTCGAGCAATGGCCTGCAGCGCGCGATGGCGGCATCGGCGCCACCCATCAGCACGGTCGCTTCGCCGGCCTGGATCTGCTGGCTCGATCCGGACAGCGGCGCCTCGATGAAGTCGATGCCGCGCGCGGCCAGCCGGCCGGAGAGCGCTTCAAGCGCATGCGGATCGCCGGTGGAGCAGTCGATCACCGTGCGCACGCGATGGCCGGCGCCCAGCAGGCCGCCGTCGGCCTCGAGCACCTGCACCACGTCGCGCGTCTCGAACACCGCAAGGATCACGACCTCGGCCTGCGCGCCCAAGGCAGCGAGCGAGTCGGCGATGCCATGGCCTGCTGCTGCGAACGCGGCACGCGCCTCGTCGCGCAGATCGAATCCAACGGTGCGCAGGCCGGCGGCCTGCAGTCGCGTGGCCAGCGCGTTGCCCACCAGGCCCAGGCCGACGATGGCGGTGACCAGGTCTGGATCGATGGGCATGCGGATGGACATCGCCGCGAGGACGCTCTTATTGATCGATGCGGATGTTGGCGTCGCGCACTGTGCGCGCGTACATCGCCGTTTCCTTCGTGATGAAGTTGGCGAACGGCTGCGGGCCGATGCCCGATGCGATGAAGCCCTGGCCGCCCAGGCGCTCGGCCACCAGCGGCGACTTCATGGCCTTCGCCACCTCGGCGGCCAGCTTCTTCGTCACGTCGTCAGGCAGCCTGGCCGGGCCCCAGAGGCCGTACCACGACGACATCTCGAACTCGGGCATGCCCTGCTCGGCCACGGTGGGCACGTTGGGCAGCGAGGCCACGCGCTCTTTGGTGGTGACGGCGATGGCGCGCAGCTTGCCGCTGGCGATGTGCTGTGCCGACGACGGAATGGCGTCGATGATGGCGCTG
>JAGOCV010000421.1 GCA_017998575.1 Burkholderiaceae bacterium | reverse complement strand
ACTTCGCCCAGGGCGCGGCCTTCCTTGCGGCTGTAGGCGATCAGGCCCACGCCGCCGCGCTGCGCGCCCGCGATGCATTCCTCGATGGCGTGCGTGAGGTAGGGGCGGCAGGTGCAGATGTCGGAGCCGAACACGTCGGAGCCATTGCACTCGTCGTGGATGCGGGCGGTGAGTTCGACGTTGGTGTCGGCCAAATCGCGCGGGTTGCCGAAGATGTAGAGCGTCTGCCCGCCGATGGGCGGCAGGAAGACTTCGAGGTCGCTGCGCGTGACCAGCTCGGGATACATGCCGCCGGTTTCCTCGAACAGCACGCGGCGCAGGTCGGCCTCGGAGCAGTTGAAGCGCCTGGCCACCTCGGGCAGGTACCACACGGGCTCCTCCGCCACCTTGGTGACGACCGCGCCGCCGCCGGGCAGCAGGAACTTGCCGTCGGCCTTGAGGCGGCCTTTGTGCATGGCTTCGATCACTTCGGGAAGGATGACGTGCGCCTTGGTCACGGCGATCGTCGGGCGGATGTCGTAGCCGGCCGCCATCTCGGTGGCGAAGGCATCGGCCACCACGGCGCCCCAGGGGTCGAGGCTGACGATGCGGCCCGGCTCGCCCCACTGCGGATACGGGCCGATGGCATCGGTGGGCGCGGTGTTGGTGAGGTCGGCCTTGTGCTCGGGCTTGAGCGCGCCGGCGGCCACGGCGAGGGCCCGGTACACGCTGTACGAGCCTGAATGGGTGCCGATCACGTTGCGGTGCGCGCGCGTGGTGGTGGTGCCCACCACCGGCCCGCGCTCGGCCGCCGTGGGCGCGCCCCACACGATGGGCAGCGCGCCGAAGCCGCCGGTGTGCGAGGTGAGGCGGATGTGGCGGCGCGCGGGCTGCGCGGTTGCCGGGCTGGCGGATGCGGGCGACGGGGTCGCAGTGGAGACGGCATCGGGCATGGGTGGCGTCCTCAAAAGAAGCAATTTACTGACGTGTCGGCCTCACTGCAAGCAGTTGTGGACCATTTGGTCAAAAGATGTAGCAAGGACGGTGCCACGGGGAGGCACCGACGTGGTGCCCGGCCCTGCGCAGGCCGATAAAGCGGCGCCGTCAGCCAGCCGTGTCTGCGGCCAGCAGCTGCGCGAAGCGCGCCATGTCCACGTTGCCGCCGCTCACGATCACGCCCACGCGCTGCCCGCGCAGGTCGATGCCGCCGTGGCGCGCGCCGGCCAGCGACAGGCAGCCCGTGGGCTCCACCACCATCTTCATGCGCTCGGCATAGAAGCGCATGGATTCGACCAGCTGCGCGTCGCTGGCCGTGACGATGCCGGTCACGTCGCGGCGGATGATGCCGAAGGTGATGTCGCCCAGGAACTGCGTCTGCGCGCCGTCGGCGATGGTGCGCGGCGTATCGATGCGCACGATGCGCCCGGCCGCCAGCGACTGCTGGCCGTCGTTGCCGGCCTCGGGCTCGACGCCGTAGATGCGGCAATCGGGCGACAGCGCGCGCGTGGCCAGCGCGCAGCCCGACAGCAGGCCGCCGCCACCCAGGCAGACGAACAGCGTGTCGAGCGGCCCCGTCTCCTCGATGAGTTCCTTCGCGGCCGTGCCCTGGCCGGCCAGCACGTGGGCGTGGTCGTAGGGCGGGATCAGCGTCATGCCGCGCTCGGCTGCAATGCGCGCCGAGAGGGCCATGCGGTCCTCGGTGAAGCGGTCGTAGGTGATGACCTCGGCGCCGTAGCCGCGCGTGGCGGCCAGCTTGGCGGTGGGCGCGTCCTGCGGCATCACGATGACCGAGGGCATGTCCAGGATGCGTGCCGAAAGCGCCACGGCCTGGGCGTGGTTGCCCGACGAGAACGCCAGCACGCCGCGCCGGCGCTGCTCGTCCGTCAGCTGCGACAGCGCATTGAACGCGCCGCGGAACTTGAAGGCGCCCATGCGCTGGAAGTTCTCGCACTTGAAGAACAGCTGCGCGCCCAGCAGCGCATCGAGGGTGGACGACCGCAGCACCGGCGTGCGGTGGGCGTGGCCCTGCAGGCGATGGGCGGCGGCTTCGACGTCGGCGTAGGTGGGCAGGGCAGGCACGGCGATCATGGGTTCAGGCGCCGGCAGGGGGCTGGATCAGCACTTCGGCCGGGATGCCCAGGCCACGGTGCAACTTCCAGATCATCGGTAACGTGAGCGAGCGGCGGTGATTGAGGACTTCGTACACGCGGTTGCTGCGGCCGATCATGGGTTCGAGGTCTTTCACCGACAGCCCCTGCTGTTCCATCCTGAACTTGATGGCTTCGACCGGATCTGGCGGCAGCACGGGATGGTGCTTGGCCTCATACGCTTGAATGAGCGTCAGCAGGATTTCGAAACGGTCGGCGTCGTCGGAGTCGACGGGTGGCTCTTCGTCGAAGTACCTGGCGACGGCCTTCAGGGCCGCCCGGTGGTCGGCCTTGTTGCGGATCGGGCGAATGTCCATCATGGGTTACTCCATTTCCACGGTTTCGGCGTCCACGGCGTCGTACTGCGCATGGGTGCCGACGAACTTCACATACACAGCCGAAAACCGGTAAGCCACCGCAACGATCAGCCGGTAATCGTTGCCCTTGATGTTGAACACGACACGGTTCCTGCCCAGAAAACTCGCGCTCGCGTAGCGGGTCTTGATGTGGCGGGGTGTCTTCCAGTCGGCCTTGCTGGCTTCGTCATGCCAGGCACGCAGCGCCTGCTCGGCATCCGGATGGCGCTTCCAGAAGTCACGCAGGCATTTGACCGATATGACGCGCATGCTTGATTGTAGTCCCATTATGGGACTGGCGGGCGGCGCGAGTCATGGACGCGCGGAAGGGGCCGGGATGACGGTCGGCGCGGCCGGTTCGTTCCACAG
>JAGOCV010000128.1 GCA_017998575.1 Burkholderiaceae bacterium | reverse complement strand
CGATGGCCGCGTGCCGCTGATCGGCTTCTCGGGCAGCCCCTGGACGCTGGCCTGCTACATGGTCGAAGGCGGCGGCTCGGACGACTACCGACAGGTCAAGACGCTGGCCTACAGCCGTCCCGACCTGATGCACCGCATCCTGGCCGTGAACGCCGACGCGGTGGCCGCGTATCTCAACGCGCAGATCGATGCCGGCGCGCAAGCCGTGATGATCTTCGACAGCTGGGGCGGCGTGCTGGCCGACGGCGCGTTCCAGCAGTTCAGCCTCGACTACACGCGGCGCGTTCTGGCCGGCGTGAAAAAGGAACACGAGGGCGTGCGTATCCCGCGCATCGTCTTCACCAAGGGCGGCGGCCTGTGGCTCGAAGAGATGGCCGGGCTCGACTGCGACGCGCTGGGTGTGGACTGGACGGTGAATCTGGGCCGCGCGCGCGCGCTGGTGGGCGGCGCCAAGGCGTTGCAGGGCAACCTCGACCCCAACGTGTTGTTCGCCGGCCCCGCGCAGATCGAGGCCGAGGTGCGCCGCACGCTGGAGAGCTTTGGCCGCCCGCATGCCGGCGGCGGAACCGGGCCCACGCATGTGTTCAACCTGGGCCACGGCATCAGCCAGCACACGCCACCCGAAAGCGTGACGGCGCTGGTCGAAGCCGTGCATACGCACTCCCGGCGCCTGCGCGCCTGACGCGGTAGCGGGCGCTCGCTTTGAACGCCAGGGCGGCCCGCCAACGACGCCGGAATGCACGAAAAACGGCCGGCCGCTGTTGACTTATGCACAAAAGTTGTGTTGCGGTGCGATAAAAATCTGAGCGCGATGGCGGCCCCTGACTGTCACAGGCTGAATGCGTAAGTTGTTGATTCATATAGGATTTGCTTGATGCCGCTTTTACATGCAATCCAACGGAATCGTTGATGGGCGTGGCTTCGGCGCCATCCGGGGCGGGTTTTCAACAAAGTTATCCACAGGAACGTTGGATCAGTTTCAAAGCCTTTACGAATCAACGACTTGAGCGTCTTTCCGCAGATTTTTTTTAACTTGTCCCCGCATCTCGGCTTCTGAATGACCTGCTGGCTGTCCATCGCCGTCGCCACGCCTGCCCACAGCGCGCTCGGCGGGCCGCTCACCTACCGCAGTGAGTCGTCACTCGCACCCGGCACGCTGGTACGCGTGCCGCTGGGGCGACGGGAGACGCTGGGCGTGGTCTGGGGCGAGGCCGCGGCGGACGACCGGCTCGAACTGGAAACGCGTCCCGTGGCCGCCGTGCTCGACGGCATCGCGCCCCTGAATGAGGCGTGGCGCGCGCTCGTGCAATTCAGCGCGCAGTACTACCAGCGCTCCATCGGCGAGGTGGCCCTGGCCGCGTTGCCGCCGCAGCTGCGCGCGCTGGACGCCGTCCAGCTGGCGCGGCGGCTCAAGCGCAGGCGCGGGGACGGCGGCCTGGCTGGCGCGGCACAGCCAGCGCGCCCCCAACTCACGCCGGGCCAGCAGGCGGCGCTCGCGCGCATCGCGGCCGGCGGCGGCCCGTTCCTGCTGTTCGGCGTCACCGGCAGCGGCAAGACCGAGGTCTACCTGCGCGCGGCCGAGCAGGCTCTGGCAGCCGATCCGGCCGCGCAGGTGCTGGTGATGGTGCCCGAGATCAACCTCACGCCGCAGCTGGAGGCGCGTTTTCGCGAGCGGTTCGAGCCGCTGTTCGGCGCCGACGCCGTGGCCTCGCTGCACAGCGGCATGACGAACCCGCAGCGCCTGAAGGCGTGGCTGGCCGCGCATGCCGGCCACGCGCGCATCGTGCTGGGCACGCGCATGGCGGTGTTCGCGTCGATGCCCGGGCTGGCGCTGATCGTGGTCGACGAAGAGCACGACCCCAGCTACAAGCAGCAGGAAGGCGCGCGCTATTCCGCGCGCGATCTGGCCGTGTGGCGGGGCCGCGCCTGCAATGCGCAGGTCGTGCTCGGCTCGGCCACGCCGTCGCTCGAAAGCTGGCACCACAGCAGCCCGGCCGATGAAGGCGGCGGCCGCTACGTGCGCATCGAACTGGCCGACCGCGTGGGCGCCAGCGCCGCCGGCGCGGGCGAGCTGCCACGCGTGCGCGGCGTCGACATGAACCTGCAGCCGAAGAAGACCGTGTTCTCGGCGCCGCTGCTGGCCGCCATCGCCGAGCGCGTGGCGCGCGGCGAACAGAGCATGGTGTTCCTCAACCGGCGCGGCTACGCGCCCGTGCTGCACTGCGCGGATTGCGGCTGGAAAAGCGAGTGCCCGCACTGCAGCGCCTACCGCGTCTTCCACAAGATCGACCGCACGCTGCGCTGCCACCACTGCGGCCACACGCAGCCCGTGCCACGCGCCTGCCCCGGCTGCGGCAACCTCGACATCGCACCGCTGGGCCGCGGTACCGAGCGGCTGGAGGAACACCTGGGCGAGTTGCTGCAAGGCATCCGCCGGCCCGACGGCGAGCCGGTGCGCATCGCGCGCATCGACGCCGACACCACACGCGCGGCCGGTGCGCTCGAAAGCCAGCTGGCCCAGGTGCACGCCGGCGAGGTCGACGTGCTGGTGGGCACGCAGATGATCGCCAAGGGCCACGACTTCCGGCGCATCACCCTGGTGGCCGCCGTCAACCCGGACAACGCGCTCTTCTCCAGCGACTTCCGCGCGCCCGAGCGGCTGTTCTCGCTGCTCATGCAGGCCGCCGGCCGCGCCGGCCGCGACGCCGCCTGGGGCGCGGCGCAGGGCGCGAAAAGCGAGATGTGGGTGCAGACCTTCCAGCCCAGGCATGCACTGTTCCAGGCGCTCAAGCACCACGACTACCCGGCCTTCGCCGCGCAACAACTCGTCGAGCGGCGCGACGCCGGCCTGCCGCCCTTCATGTTCCAGGCCCTGCTGCGCGCCGAGGCCCGCACGCAGGAAGCCGCGCAAGCCTTCCTCAACGCCGCCAGCCAGGACGCGCAGGACGGCGGCATCGAAGGCAGCGACCGCGTCACGCGCTTCCCGGCCGTGCCGCTCACCATCCAGCGCGTGGCCAACGTCGAGCGCGCGCAGATGCTCGTCGAATGCGATTCACGCGCCGCGCTGCAGCGCTTCCTGTCGGCGTGGCAGCCGCTGCTGCATGCGCGGCGCGACAAGGCCGTGATCCGCTGGGCGATCGACGTGGATCCGCTGGCGATCTGAGACGGAGATGCCGTGACCGCCTCCCTCGCTTCCCTGCGCGCCGGGCTGTCCCGCCAGATGGCCCTGAACGCCCGGCTCAATCTGCTGGCCGATGACGCGTCGGCCCGCCTGCGCTTCGCGCCAGACTTCCTGCGGGCGGCTGGCGAGTGGGATGGAAAGGAGCCTGCCACGCTCGCCCTGCTCAGCCGCGAAGTGGCCGACAGCGTGGCCGACCAGGCCCAGGAGATCAACCAGTACGTTCATGCGGACGCCGCGAGCCGCCGCGCGCTGGCTTCGATCTACGAAGAAAGCGGCCACCTGCTGCGGACCGCATCGCACAGGGGGCGTGACCCGAGGGAACTGTTGCGCCACACGCATCTGCCCCGTGTCGGCGCCTGGGTCTCGGGCCTGTATCCGCGCCGGCTGCGGGAGGCGCTGGCTTCGAGTCCGGCGGTCGGTGTCGTGCCCTGCCACGAATACTCCGCCGGTTTGCAGGCGCAGGTGTTGCGCCTGCAGGCCTGCGATCTGCGAGGACCGTTGCTGGACGTCGGCTGCGGTCGCGAGGCCGCCCTGGTGCGCCATCTGCGAGCCGCTGGCGTCGACGCTTGGGGGTGTGACCGCAATGCGCCGGAAGGTCCGACCTTCACGCGTTGCGACTGGTTCGACTACCCGTTCGGGCCGCCGGCGTGGCAGTGCATCACCGCTCACCTGTCGGTGGGCAACCACTGGGAGCATGCGCAACTGCATGCACGCGGACAACTCCCGCGCTGGGAACGGCTGCTGCGCGTGATGCTCGGTGCCCTGCGTCCGGGCGGTGCCTTGCTCGTGGCGCCGGCCCCGCGCGGCCTGCTGGAAGCCGTGCCATCCGGCCATCCGGTGCGCGTGTGGCCCGTGGGCACCGGCCGGCTGGCGGCGCGCATCACGCGACCGGGCTGAAGGCCCGGCGACGCAGCAGGCGTCAGCGCAGCATCGCCACCGCCCCCGAGAACGTGAAGAAAGCCGCCGCCGTGGAGTACAGGATGATCCGCGCCACGCGGCCGTTGTCCGCGCCGTAGCGCTCGGCCAGCATCGACACGTTGCTGGCGCTGGGCAGCGCGGCGATGAGCACCAGCACCAGCGCGGCGAAGGGGTCCAGCGGCAGGCCGGCCGCGATGGCGCCGGTGGTCACGGCCCACACGGCCAGCGGATGCAGCACCAGCTTGAGCACGGCCACCTGCAGCGCATCGTCGCGGCCGTGGGCGGCGGCGTGGCCGGCTTTGCTCGCGGCGGCGGCCTCCACGCGCGAGCGCGCCAGCACGGCACCGATGGTAAACAGCGCCACGGGCGACGCCGCATCGGCCAGCAGGCCGAGGGTGCGGTCGATCGGGCCCGGCAATGTGAACTGCAGCGCCGACGCGACCACGCCCAGCGCGATGGCCCAGGGCAGCGGGTTGACCAGCATGCCCGCCAGCGCGCGCCGCGCGGCGGCGCCGGCGCCCGCGCTGCCCGCGCCGTCCAGCCGCGACAGCGCCACGCACAGCGAGGTCGTGATCACCATGTCGATGGCCACGGCCAGGATGGTGGGGCCGGCCGCGCGCGCGCCCAGCAGCGCCACGAGCAGCGGCACGCCCATGAAGCCGGTGTTGGGAAACGCCGCCACCAGCGCACCGAAGGCCGAGTCGTTCCAGCTGCGGCCGGCGCGGCGCGCCAGCAACAGCGCCACGGCCACCACGAAGAGCGCGCAGCCCAGCCAGAGCAAGGCCGCGGTCATGTCCAGCAGTTCCCCGATCGGCGTGTTGGCGCCGAAGCGGTAGAGCATGCAGGGCAGGGCGAAGAACAGCACGAAGCCGTTCAGGCCCGGGATTGCCGCCAGCGGCAGCACGCCGCGTTGCGCGGCCACGAAGCCGCACAGCACGAGCGCGAAGAAGGGGAAGGTGACGGCGAGGATCTGCAGCACGGCCCCGATTGTCGCGGCTCGGGTGGCCGGCCGGCTGATGGGGGCTGACGGGCCTGGCGAACTGCCGGCCGGCACGGTGGCGCCGGTATGATCGGGCGCTTCCTGCGCGGCGATGCCTGCGCCGCCTCCGTCCCGCGCTCCGCGCCCTGCAGTTCCCTCCTCTTTTTCTTCTCTCCCGATGTCCGCCGGTCTCAACGTCGCCCAGCAGGAAGCCGTCAACCACGTGTCGGGTCCGTCGCTGGTGCTGGCCGGCGCGGGCTCGGGCAAGACGCGCGTGATCACGCACAAGATCGCGCACCTGATCAAGCTCGGCCTGCCTTCGAAGCGCATCGCCGCCATCACCTTCACCAACAAGGCCGCCGCCGAAATGCGCGAGCGCGCCAAGGATCTGGTGGGCCGCGAGGCGCGGGACCTGCTGGTGTGCACCTTCCACGCGCTGGGCGTGCGCATGCTGCGCCAGGACGGCACGGTGCTGGGCCTGAAGGAGCAGTTCAGCATCCTCGACAGCGACGACGTCACCAGCATCCTGAAAGACGCCGGCGGCAGCACCGACGCGGCCACGGCGCGCCAGTGGCAGTGGGTCATCAGCGCCTGGAAGAGCGCGGGCCTGAACGCGGCGCAGGCCGAGGCGCAGGCGAAGGACGACAACGAACGGGTGATCGCGCGCATCATGGCGCGCTACGAAGAGCGCCTGACCGCATTCCAGAGCGTCGATTTCGACGACCTCATCAGCCTGCCGCTCAAGCTGCTGGCCGAGCACGACAACGTGCGCACCAAGTGGCAGGAGATGCTCGGCCACGTGCTGGTCGACGAATACCAGGACACCAACGCCACGCAGTACGAGCTGCTCAAGCTGCTGGTGGGCGAGCGCGCCCGCTTCACGGCCGTGGGCGACGACGACCAGTCGATCTACGGCTGGCGCGGCGCCACGCTGGATAACCTGAAGCGCCTGCCGCAGGATTTTCCGCAGCTGCGCGTCATCAAGCTGGAGCAGAACTACCGCTCCACCAGTGCCATCCTGCGCGCGGCCAACAACGTGATCGGGCCCAATCCCAAGCTGTTCCCCAAGACGCTGTTCTCCGAGCTGGGCGAGGGCGAGCCGGTGCGCGTGGTCGATGCCGACAACGAGGAGCACGAGGCCGAGCGCGTGGTGGCGCGCATCCAGTCGATGCGCTCGACCACGCAATGGAAGAACTGGAGCGACTGCGCCGTGCTCTACCGCGCCAACCACCAGGCGCGCGTGCTCGAGAAAGCCTTCCGCAAGGCGCAGATCCCGTACAAGGTGTCGGGCGGCACCAGCTTCTTCGACCGCGCCGAGATCCGCGACCTGTGCGCCTGGTTCCGGCTGTGGATCAACAACGACGACGATCCGGCGTTCCTGCGCGCCATCACCAGCCCCAAACGCGGCATCGGCCACACCACGCTGCAGCAGCTGGGCGTATTTGCCACGCAGTACAAGATCAGCCTGTTCGAGGCGCTGTTCTCGGGCAGCCTGGAGAGCGCCGTGTCGGCGCGCGCGCTGGCCGGCCTGCACGAGTTCGGCCGCTACATCAACGATCTCGAATACCGCGCGCGCCGCACCGAAGGCGCGGAAGACGCGCGCGCCTTCCTGCTCGACTGGCTCAAGGAGATCGGCTACGAGAAGCACCTCTACGACGGCGAGGACAGCGAGAAGGTCGCGGCCGGCCGCTGGACCAACGTGATGGAGTTCTGCGACTGGATGAGCCAGCGCTGCGGCGGCCAGATCGACGACACGGCCGGCGTCACCACCGCGAGCGAGAAGAAGACGCTGCTCGAAGTGGCGCAGACCATCTCGCTGCTCTCGACCCTCTCCGAGCGCGAGAAGGAGCAGGACGTGGTCACGCTCTCCACGCTGCATGCCTCCAAGGGCCTGGAGTGGCCGCACGTGGTGCTGGCCGGCGTGAGCGAAGGCATGCTGCCGTTCAAGATCGAGGCCGAGGGCTCGAACGAGTCGGTCAACGAAAGCATCGCGCAGAAGCTGCAGGAAGAGCGCCGCCTGATGTACGTGGGCATCACGCGTGCGCAGCGCACGCTGGCCGTCACCTGGCCGCGCAAGAAGAAAAAGGGCCGCGACATGGTGGCCGCCCAGCCCAGCCGCTTCATCGCAGAGATGGCGCTGGACAAGACCACCGTGCGCGAGGATCCGCGCGAGAAGCTCAAGGCGCTGCGCGCCGAGTTCGCGCGCAAGGCCGCCGAATCGCACGCCGCCCAGCAGGCGGCCGATCCACGCTGAGCCGCGCACCCGCGCGGCGGACACAGCTTGAAACGTCCGCAACCGCGCGCTCCGCTGGCGCGCGATGACGCTCTGGAACAATAGCGCGCTCGGGCCGCACCTCCGCGGTCAGGAAAGCCCTCCCATGCCTGCTCACGCCCCGCGCCCCCTGGCCGCGACGTCCTTCCGTTCCCTGGCGCAAGCGTTGCCCGCGCTGCGCGCGCCCGCCGCCGCGGCCTTGCTGCTGCTCGCCGCACCTGTGGCGTCGTGGGCGCAGCAGGCGCCGCCCACGCCCGCCACGGCCGAAGCCTGGCAGCAGTGCCGCACACTGGCCGACGGCGTGCAGCGCCTGGCCTGCTACGACCGCTGGGCCGGCGGCAGCGTGCCGGCAGACACATCGACTGCCACGCCCACGGTGCCCGCGCCGCTGGCCTCCAGCACGCCGGGCGCGCTCACGACGCCGTCCACCGCCACCACGGCGCAGACGCCGATCCAGGCCGACGTGCCGGCCACACGCGTGGTGGAGGTGTCGGGCGAGCCGGGCTGCAAGAATCCGCAGTACTCCGATCTCTCGCGCTTCTGGGAACTGGAGAACGACACCGACTGCGGCACCTTCGGCATCCGCGGCTACCGGCCGATCAGCCTGTCGTACATCGCCTCGGACACGGTCAACCGGTCGCCGCAGTCGCCCTCGGCCAGCAACCAGTCCACGACGGTGATGGACTACGGCACGAACGAGATGCGCATCCAGCTGTCGGTGCGCACCAAGATCGGCCAGGGCTTCCTCACGCAGGGCGATCCGTCGCGGCGCGATTCGCTGTGGTTCGGCTACACCCAGCAGTCGTACTGGCAACTGTTCAACCCCGGCCTGTCGCGGCCGTTCCGATCCACCGACCACGAGCCCGAGCTGATCTACGTGTACCCGTTCGACCTGCGCCTGGGTGACGGACTGCGGCTGCGCTACGGCAGCATCGGCCTGTCGCACCAGTCCAACGGCCAGAGCCTGCCGCTGTCGCGCAGCTGGAACCGCGTATATGCGGGCTTCGGGCTGGAGAGCGGCAACACCTGGCGCGTGCAGGCGCGCGTGTGGCACCGCGTCAAGGAAGAGGCGGCCAAGGACGACAACCCCGACATCGTCGACTTCATCGGCCGCGGCGAGATCAACGCGGCCTGGAACATCAACGCCGCCAACACCGTGAGCGCCACGCTCAGGCACGCGCTCAAGAACGACGGCAAGGGCTCGGTGCGGCTCGAATGGCAGCGCGCCATCGGCAACGAGGGTGATCGACGCACCTCCGGCCTGCGCTTTCACACGCAGCTTTTCACCGGCTACGGCGACAGCCTGCTCGACTACAACCGCCGCCGCAACGTGCTCAGCGTGGGCCTGAGTCTGGTGGATTTCTGAGATAGCGCGCGTGCATGGCCTCGTCGGTGGCCTGCGCCAGCGCTCGCAACCGGCCCAGCCATTGCGGATCGGCGGGCCATTGCCGCTCCAGCAGTAGCGGATAGATGGCTCGGCTGGCCCGGTGCAGCAGCTGCGCGCCCGAGTCGCCGCTGGCGCCCACCAGCGAGTGCAGTGCGTCATGCGCCTTCGGGAAATCGTCCTCCGCATGGGCCTCGTCGAGCCGGTCGATCTGCGCGTGCATCTGCGCCAGGTAGAGCGGCAGGCCTTCGTCGATCATGTCCACGCTGCGCAATTGCTCCAGCCGCGCAGGATCGAGCAGTTGGGCGGTATCGATCTCGATGTCGGCCGGCTGCGCGAGCGGCGCGACCGCGCTGCCGCCGGCCGGCGCCCGCAGCGTGATCGCCGCAGCGGGCGTGGCGTGGACGGATGCCTCGTCCGCTGCTGGCGGCGCTGGCGGCGGCTTGTGCAAGGGCCGCTGCGCCAGCTGCTGTTGCAGCCGCTGCAGCAGCGCGGCCGGCTCCACGGGTTTGACGAGGTAGTCGTCGAAGCCGGCCTCGATCGCTTCGCTCACCGTGCCGGCGTCGGCGTGGCCCGTCAGCGCGATCACCGGCACCCGGCTCCATTCGCCCGGCAACTGGCGGATCGCGAGCGTGGCGGCCAGGCCTCCCTGGCCGGGCATGTTGAGATCCATCAGCACGGCGTCGATCGGCATCGCGCCCCGATCCTGGGCCAGCACGTGCTCCAGCGCCGACTCGCCGCTCCATGATTCGATCACCTGCGCGCCCCACTGCTGCAGCTGGGCACGCATCACCGAGCGGCTGTAGGTGCTGTCTTCGGCCAGCAGCACGGTGCGGCCGACCAGGGGCCGGCTGCCTCGCGCCACCGGATGCAGTGCCGCGCCGAGCGCGGCGGCCAGCACCAGCGGCGTGGCGGGCTTGGCGACGAAGCCATTCATGCCCACCTTGCGCGTCTTGGGCAGCACGATGTGCGCCGGCTCGGAGGTGAGGGCGACGATGGGCAGGTCTTCGCAGCCCGGCACGGCCCCGCCGCGCAGGCGCGCGGCCACGGCGAAGCCATCGAGGCCGGGCATCTTCAGGTCGAGCAGCAGTGCGTCGCAGGGCAGGCCCAGCAGCAGCGCGAGCGCGGTCTCGCCGTCCCCGGCCTCGACCACGCTGCAACCCAGCGCGGACAGCATGCGCGCTGCGCTGCGGCGCAGTGCCTCGTCGTCGTCCACCACCATCACGCGGCGGCCGCGCAGGGCCTCGCGCGCTGCGGCAAGGCGGCGCTCCTCGTCGGCGCGCACGTCGTCGGCGGCCACGGGTGCGAAGCCGAGCTCGAACTCGGTGAACTCGCCCTGTACCGACCGGCACACGATGTCGCCACCGAAAGCACGCATGGCGCGCCGGCAGTACGACAGGCCCAGCCCCGTGCCGTCGCTCTTGCCCGAGGTGCGGAAGGGCTCGAACAGATGGCGCAGCGCCTCGGCCGACATGCCGGGGCCGGTGTCGCGCACGCGTACGTGCGGTGCGTCGACCGTGACGGTGAGGCGAGCGTGCGGATGGGTGTCGAAGTAATAAAGCGCGTTGCGGATCAGGTTGAACAGGATGAACAGGTAGTCCGTCTCATCGCCACGGAAGACGAAGTCGCGGCGCACGTCGAGTTGCACGCGCTCGCGCTGCAGGGCCGAGTCGTAGC
>JAGOCV010000127.1 GCA_017998575.1 Burkholderiaceae bacterium | reverse complement strand
GGCCCAGCCTGCGCGATGAGGTCAAGGAGCCGCGCGTGCTGCGCTTCGATCCCGCCAGCCGCGCCGTGTGGTCGCTGGCCGTTCTGCCCGATGGAAAGAGCGCGCCATCCGCGATTGCGCTGACCAATTGGGCCGATCAGGTGCTGAGAAAGCGCTTGGAGAACGTACGCGGCGTCGGCTCCGTCACGCTGGTGGGCGGCACCAGGCGCGAGATCAACCTCTACCTCGACCCGCAGGCGATGGAGGCGCTGGGCGTCACGGCCGAGCAGGTGGTGGCGGCCGCGCGCGGCGAGAGCCAGGCGCTGCCGGTCGGCTCGATCCGCTCCGCCACGCAGGAGCGCGTGGTGCAGATCGACGCGCGCATGCAGCGGCCCGAGGACTTCGGGGACATCATCGTCACCCGCAAGGCATCGGGAGCCGCCGGGCAAGCCGGCGGGGGCGTCCCCGTGCGCCTCAAGCAGGTCGCGCGCGTGGCCGACGGCGCGCAGGAGCTGGAAACGCTGGCGCTCTACAACGGCCAGCGCACCCTGCTGCTCACGGTGCAGAAGGCGCAGGACGAGAACACCATCGCCGTCATCGACGGTCTCACGCGCGCGGTGGCCGAGATCACGCCGCAGTTGCCGGCCGGCGTGCGGCTCGAACCCATCGCCGACACCTCGCGGCCGATCCGCGTGGCGGTCGACAACGTGCGCCAGACGCTCATCGAAGGCGCGCTGCTCACGGTGCTGATCGTCTTCCTGTTCCTCAACTCGTGGCGCTCGACGGTCATCACCGGGCTCACGCTGCCCATCGCGCTGATCGGCACCTTCCTGTTCATGTACCTGTTCGGCTTCACCATCAACATGGTGACGCTGATGGCGCTGTCGCTGTGCGTGGGCCTGCTGATCGACGACGCCATCGTCGTGCGCGAGAACATCGTGCGCCACGTGCAGATGGGCAAGGGCGCCTTCGCCGCCGCCATGGACGGCACGCAGGAGATCGGGCTGGCGGTGCTGGCCACCACCTTCTCCATCGTCGCGGTGTTCCTGCCCATCGGCTTCATGGGCGGCATCATCGGCAAGTTCTTCCACGAGTTCGGCGTGACCATCGTGGCCGCGGTGCTGATCTCGATGTTTGTGAGCTTCACGCTCGACCCGATGCTCTCGTCCGTCTGGGAAGACCCGGCCATCCACGCGCACGGCCGGCGCGGCGAGCGCCGCACCTTCTACGACCGCACGGTGGGTCGCGTGACCGGCTGGTTCGACGACGCCACCGAGCGCCTGGCCGAGGGCTACCAGTCCATTCTGCGCTGGTCGCTGGGCCACCGCCTGGCCACCGTGCTCGGTGCCATCGCCATCTTCGTGCTGAGCCTGGTGATGGTGCCGCTCCTGGGCACCGAGTTCGTGCCCAAGGCCGACTTCTCCGAAACCACGCTCAACTTCTACACGCCGGTGGGCTCGTCCATCGAAGCCACCGAGGCCAAGGCGAAACAGGTGGAGGCCATCGTGCGCGAGACGCCCGAGGTGCGCTACACGCTGGCCACCATCAACACCGGCAATGCGCAGGGCAAGATGTACGCCTCCATCTACGTGCGCCTGGTGGACCGCAAGGCGCGGGCGCGCAACGTCGACCAGATCTCGGCGGCGCTGCGCGAACGCCTGCGCCAGGTGCCCGGCATCACCGTGACCCACGTTGGCCTGTTGGACGCGGTGGGCGGCAACAAGCAGGTCGAGTTCTCGCTGCAGGGCCCGGACCTCAAGGAGCTCGAGCGCCTCTCGCGCCTGGTCAGCGCGAAGATCGCCGACATCCCGGGCCTGGTCGACCTCGATTCGAGCGTGAAAGCCGACAAGCCCACCATCGCGGTGGACGTGCGCCGCGACGCCGCATCCGACCTGGGCCTGTCGGTCACGCAGCTGGCCGGCCCGCTGCGCACGCTAGTGGCTGGCACCAACATCGGCAACTGGCGCGCGCCCGACGATCAGACCTACGACGTCAACGTGCGCCTGGCGCCCGAGGCGCGCACGTCGCCGCAGGACCTGGGCCGGCTGCCGTTCTCGGTGACGGGTGCCGATGGCACGCCGCGCATCGTGCGGCTCTCGCAGGTGGCCGACGTGCGCGAGTCCACCGGCCCCAACCAGATCAACCGCCGCGACCTCAACCGCGAGGTGGCGCTGAACGCCAACGTCTACGGCCGCTCGGCCGGCGAGGTGTCGGCCGACATCCGCGCGCGGCTGGACACGATCGCCCTGCCGCCGGGCTACCGCTACAGCTTCAGCGGCTCGACCAAGAACATGCAGGAATCCTTCGGCTACGCCGTCTCGGCGCTGGCCATGGCGATCATCTTCATCTACATGATCCTGGCCAGCCAGTTCAAGAGCTTCCTGCAGCCACTGGCGCTGATGACCGCGCTGCCGCTGACGCTCATCGGCGTGGTGCTGGCGCTGATGATGTTCGGCTCCACCGTGTCGATGTTCTCCATCATCGGCGTGGTGATGCTGATGGGCCTGGTGACCAAGAACGCCATCCTCCTGGTCGACTTCGCCATCCGCGCGCGCGCGCCGCACACCGACGAGGCCGGGCGCGCCGTGCCCGGCCTGCCGCGCAGCGACGCGCTGCTGCTGGCCGCACGCGTGCGGCTGCGGCCCATCCTGATGACCACGCTGGCCATGATCTTCGGCATGGTGCCGCTGGCCTTCGCGATCTCCGAAGGCTCGGAGCAGCGATCTCCGATGGGCCAGGCCGTGATCGGCGGCGTGATCACCTCTTCCCTGCTCACCCTGGTGGTGGTGCCGGTGGTGTACTGCTACCTCGACGATCTGGCCGCCTGGCTGCGCCGACGCCTGCGCGGCCCGGCGCGACAGCCGGGGCAGGCGCCTAAAATCGAAGGTTTGTCCTGACCCCTACTCGCGAGCACCCCATGAGCACCACCCCGATCACCGACGCCGGCACGCACGGCAGTGCAGCCACCATGAGCGTCGAGCAGGCCCGCTTCAACATGATCGAGCAGCAGATCCGCCCCTGGAACGTGCTCAAAGCCGACGTGCTGGAGCTGCTTTCCACGCTGCGCCGCGAGGATTTCGTGCCGCCCGCGCACCGCGCGCTGGCCTTCACCGACATGGAATTGCCCCTGCTGGCCGACACCGAGGAAGCCGTCCGCACAGGCCAGGTGATGCTGGCACCGCGCGTCGAGGCGCGCCTGCTGCAGGACTTGCAGGTCAAGCCGCACGAGAAGGTGCTCGAGATCGGCACCGGCTCGGGCTACATGGCCGCCCTGCTCTCGCGCCGCGCGCAACGCGTGCTGACGCTGGAGCTGTCGGCCGAACTGGCGCAGACGGCCCGGGCCAACCTGCAGCGCGCCGGCATCAGCAATGTCGAGGTGCGCCAGGCCGACGGGTCGCGCGATGTCTCGGTGGATGGCCCCTTCGACGTCATCGTGCTCAGCGGCTCGGTGGCCCAGGTGCCGCCCGCCCTGCTGGCCCAGCTGAAGGTGGGGGGCCGCCTGGCCGCCATCGTGGGCCACCAGCCCATGATGCACGCCACCTTCGTCACGCGCACGGGCGATGCAGCGTTTGCCACCACCACGCCCTGGGACGTGGTCGCACCGCGCCTGCAGAACTTCGCCGAACCCTCGCGCTTCTCCTTCTGAACCCTACGCCTGCCGTTTCATGATCACGCAAGTCCGCCCCAACGACCTCTCCGGCTGGCTGGCCGCCACCGGCGCCACCGTCCCGCTGCTCGTGCTGGACGTGCGTGAACCCTGGGAAATCGCCACCGCCAGCGTGTCGCCCGACGGTTTCGAGCTGGTGGCGATCCCCATGGGCGAGATCCCGGCCCGCCTGGCCGAGCTCGACCCGGCCCGCCCCGTGGCCTGCCTGTGCCACCACGGCGCGCGCAGCCAGCGGGTGGCGAATTTCCTGGCCCACAACGGTTTCGACACCGTGGCCAACCTCGCTGGCGGTATCGATGCCTGGTCGCTGGAACGCGACACGGCCGTGCCGCGCTATTGACGCCTGGCGACCCGCCACGCTCCAGACTCCCAAGTGCATCGCCCCAAGGACGCTCATGAAACTGTCACGGCTTCTTCCCATCGCCGCAGCGCTCGGCGTCCTCCTGGCTCCGGCCGCGCACGCGCAGGGCCTGGTCGAGCTCTACGAGTCGGCGCGCGCCTATGACGCCACGTACCAGTCGGCACGCCTGCAATACGACGCCACGCTGGCCCGCGCCGACCAGGCGCGCGCCGGACTGCTGCCCACGGCCGGGTTGTCAACGGGCTACACGCGCTCGAACTTCGACAACACCCATCCGCTGATTCCCGACCGCAGCTATCCCACGGCCAGTGCCACCCTGAGCGCCTCGCAGCCGCTCTACCGGCCCGCCAACCGCGCCACCTACGAGCAGGGCCTGCGGCAGATCGACCTGGCGCAGGCCCAGCTCGACGGTGCCGAACAGGAGCTGATCGTGCGCGTGGCCCAGGCCTACTTCGACGTGCTGGCTGCGCAGGACACCCTGGCCTTCGTGCGCGCACAAAAGAGCGCGGTAGGCGAGCAACTGGCGTCGGCACGCCGCAACTTCGAGGTGGGTACGGCCACCGTCACCGATTCGCGTGAAGCGCAGGCGCGCTTCGATCTCGTCACCGCCCAGGAGATCGCGGCCGACAACGACCTGCGCGTCAAGAAGCTCGCGCTCGACCAGCTGGTCGGCAGGAGCGGCGCCGACCCGCGTCCGCTCGCCCTGCCCGTGCAGTTGCCCACGCCCGACGGCCAGAGCGTCGAAGCCTGGGTGCAGACCGCCCAGGACCGCCACCCGGGCGTGCGCCAGAACCTGGTGGCCGTGGACATCGCCCGGCTGGAAACCGACAAGGCACGCGCCGGCCACAAGCCCACCGTGGATGCCGTGGCCAGCTATGCCGTCACGCGCAGCCCCGAGGGCACGGCCTCGTCGGCGCTGAACAACCGCGCCAACCTGGGCACCATCGGCGTGCAGATGAACCTGCCGCTGTTCGCCGGGTTCGCCGTGCAGAACCGCATCCGCGAAACGCTGGCGCTGGAAGACAAGGCCTCGTCCGACCTCGAAGCCACGCGCCGCACCGTGGCGCAGGGCACGCGCACCGCGTACTTCGGCGTCATCTCGGGGCAGGGGCAGGTCAAGGCGCTGGAAGCCGCCGAAGCGTCGAGCCAGCTGGCGCTCGACGCCAACAAGCTGGGCTACCAGGTGGGTGTGCGCATCAACATCGACGTGCTCAACTCGCAGAGCCAGCTCTTCCAGACCAAGCGCGATCTGGCCCAGGCCCGCTACAACGTGCTGCTGGGCAATCTGCGGCTGCGCCAGGCCAGCGGCACGCTGGCGCCGCAAGACCTGCAGTCGGTGAACGCGCTGCTGGCGCGTTGAGCGCTCCTGCCGCGCTCAACGCGGCGGCGCGGCGATCAGTGCGCTGACCGCCTCTGCCGTGCGGGCTGCCGCGCCGCGGTGTGCCGCCGCAAAGGCCAGCGCCGCCGCGGCGCGCTGCCGATGCAGCGATCCGTCGGCCGTCATCGCCAGCGCCGCGGCGATGGCCGCTGGCACGTCCTGCACGCGTTGCGCCGCGCCGGCGGCTTCGGCGAGTTCGGCCGCCTCGGCGAAATTGAAGGTGTGCGGTCCCATGACCACAGGGCAGCCGCAGGCCGCGGCTTCGATCAGGTTCTGCCCGCCCAGCGGCGCGAAGCTGCCACCGAGCAGCGCCACGTCCGACAGACCGTAGTAGAGGGCCATCTCGCCCAGCGAATCGCCGATCCACACATCGGCTGCAGGCGGCGCCACGCCGTCCTGGCCGGATGCCCAGCCGCTGCGCCGCGACACCGACAGGCCGCGCGCCGCGACCAGCGTGGCCACGTCGTCGAAGCGCTGCGGATGGCGCGGCACCAGCAGCCACTGCACTGCGCGCGCAGCGGCGCCGGCCGACTGCAATGCGTCGAGCCAGAGCGTCTCTTCGCCCTCGCGCGAGCTGGCGAACATCACCACCGGACGGCCCGCCGCCGCGCGCCAGCCACGGCCACGCTTCAGTTGCGCGGCATCGGGGGTGGCGTCGAATTTGAGATTGCCGAACACGCCCTGCACGGTGGCGCCCGCCTGGCGCAATCGGTCCGCGTCGGCATCGGTCTGCGCCCACACGGCCGCCAGGCCCGCATAGGCCGGCCGCGAGAGCGCCGACAGGCGCCGGGCCTGCGCCAGCGATCTGGCGCTCAGGCGCGCGTTGGCCAGCGCCAGCGGCACGCCGCGCGCGCGGCAGGCGGCGACAAGGTTGGGCCAGACTTCGGTTTCCAGCAGCACGCCCACGCGCGGTCGGAAGTGATCGAGGAAGCGGGCCACGGCCCCGGGCGTGTCCCACGGCTGCCAGACCTGAATGTCCCCATCGCGCAGCAGCCTGGCGCCTTCCGCGCGGCCCGTGGCGGTGCCGTGCGTGAGCAGCAGGCGCAGCGCGGGATCGGCCTGCCGCAGGTGCGCGAGCAGGATGGCCGCGGCGCGCGTCTCGCCCAGCGACACGGCATGTAACCAGACGAAGCCCTGGCCCGGCGGCTGCGTATAGTGGCCGAAACGTTCTTCCACCGCTTCGAGATAGCCCGGCTCCTGTCGCCCGCGCCGCGCGAGCTTGCGCAGCAGCAGCGGCCGGGCCAGCCAGAGCACGAGGGAATAAAGGGCGCGCAACACGCGGCGCACTTTAACAGCGGCGCCCCGGGCGCCGGAGCCCGCACTGATGCATCTGCACTATCGCGCGCGGCCGGGCCGCTGCCTAGACTGGCCGGTGCGGCGACGTGCCGTGATGACCATTGAGCCCCCATGAAGCTGACACACAGCCTTTTCACCGCCGCCGCTCTGGCCGCCAGCCTGGCCGCGCCGGCTTTCGCGCAATCTCCCGTTTCCGGCCCCTACCTGGGCGCGGCCATCGGCTATGCCGATTCCCACCCCAGCAGCAACGTGGCTGGCGTGGACACGTCCACCGACAGCCATGGCGCATGGAAGCTGCTTGGCGGCTATCAGATCGATTCCACCTGGGGTGTGGAAGCGCAGCTTCTGGGTCTGGGCAAGGGCAAGTACGACGCGCCCGGTCTGGGCAGCATCACCTTCAAGACCCGCAGCTTCGCCGTGGCGGCGACGGGCAGGTTGCCGCTGGCCGATGGCTTCTCGCTGGTAGGCAAGCTGGGCGTGGCGCATCACCGCTTCAGCCAGGATTGGGTGGACCTGGTCACGCCCGCCAGCGGCACCGACAAGAGCTCGAAGACGACGGCGCTGATCGGCATCGGCGCCGAGTACGCCATCAACACCAATCTGTCGCTGCGCGCCGAGTACGAGTACTTCGGCAAGGCCACGGTCTATGAAGACCCGTCAGTCGGCGAAATCGGCAAGGCCCGGCTCTCGCTGTTGTCCGTGGGCCTGCGCTACCGCTTCTGACCCCCGAGCCACGCCCGCGTCGCCCGGCGCGGGCGATGCCGCGGCGGCTCAGTGGGCCGCGCCACCCAGTACGGCGTCGGGTTTGACGCTGCGCAGCAGGCCCAGCATGCGCTCCTCGATGCGATGCAGGGCTTTCTCGTCATGGCCCTCGAAGCGCAGCACCAGCACCGGTGTGGTGTTGGAGGCACGGATCAGCCCGAAGCCATCGGGCCAGTCGATGCGCACGCCGTCGATGGTGGAGACCTGGGCGCCGGCGCCGAAGTCTTCCGCAGGCGCACGCGCCACGAGCTCGGCCACCAGCGTGTGCGGCTCGCCTTCGGCGCAAGCCACGTTGATTTCGGGCGTCGAATGGCTGGTGGGCAGGCCTTCGAGCAGCGCCGACGGATCGTCGGTGCGGCTGGCGATCTCCAGCAGGCGGCAGCCCGCGTAGGTGCCGTCGTCGAAGCCAAACCAGCGTTCCTTGAAGAAGATGTGGCCGCTCATCTCGCCGCCCAGCGGGGAATCGACTTCTTTCATCTTCGCCTTGATGAGCGAGTGGCCGGTCTTGAACATCAGCGCCTCGCCGCCAGCCTCGCGGATGGCGGGCGCCAGGCGCTGCGAGCACTTCACGTCGAACACGATCTGCCCGCCCGGCACGCGCGAGAGCACGTCGCGCGCGAACAGCATCATCTGCCGGTCGGGGTAGATGTTCTGGCCGCTCTTGGTGACGATGCCCAGGCGGTCGCCGTCGCCGTCGAAAGCCAGGCCCAGCTCGGCGTCGGACGAGTGCAGCGCGGCGATCAGGTCCTTGAGGTTCTCGGGCTTGCTCGGGTCGGGGTGGTGGTTGGGAAAGTTGCCGTCCACCTCGCTGAACAGCTCGATCACTTCGCAGCCCAGCGCGCGGAAGATGGCAGGCGCCGAGGCGCCGGCCACGCCATTGCCGCTGTCCACCACGATCTTCATCGGACGCGCGAGCTTCACGTCGCCCACGATGCGGTCGCGATACGGCGCGAACACGTTGACGTTGGACACCTTGCCGCCGGGCGCGAGCTGCCAGCTCTCCTCTTCCATGATGCGGCGCAGGGCCTGGATCTCGTCGCCGTAGATCGCGCGGCCGGCCAGCACCATCTTGAAGCCGTTGTAGTCCCTGGGGTTGTGGCTGCCCGTGACCTGGATGCCCGAACTGGCCAGCGTGGCGGCCGCGAAATACAGCATGGGCGTGGTGACGACGCCGACGTCGATCACTTCGATTCCAGCGGCCGCCAGGCCGCGCACAAGTGCCGCCGAGAGCTCGGGGCCCGACAGGCGTCCGTCGCGGCCCACGGCCACGCGCGTCTCGCCCGCCTTCTTCGCCTGCGTGCCGAACGCGCGGCCGAGGGCTTCGGCGACTTCGGGCGTGAGCGTGGCAGGCACGATGCCGCGAATGTCGTAGGCCTTGAAGATGGAGGGGGACAGCTGCATGGCAAAGAGCTTTCGTGACGCGGCCGGGCCGCGGGGAACGGAGCCGGCATTGTAGGTTTGCACCCGCGCGCACCCGTGTCAGCCAACGCCGCATCCGCCGCGCCGGGTGCCCGCACGGCGGGGCATGGGCATGTCCGGAAACGGCGAGTCCGGGGGCGTCGGCGCCGTATCATCGACCGCATGACTCTCGCCGCCGACGACGCCTTCTATCTCGCGCTGCAGGCGCGTGATGCGCGCTTCGATGGCTGTTTCTTCACTGGCGTCACCTCCACCGGCATCTATTGCCGCCCCGTCTGCCGCGTGCGCACGCCACGCCGTGAGAACTGCCGCTTTTTCGGCCACGCGGCGCAGGCCGAGGCCGCGGGCTTCCGGCCCTGCCTGCGCTGCCGGCCCGAGCTGGCGCCACACTCCATCGTGTGGTCGATCCAGGACGCGTCTTACATCCTCGCCCACCAGGCCGCGCGCTGGCTCGATGACCCGGAGGCATGGAGTGATGCGCCACCTTCGCCGGCGCAACTGGCCGAGCGCCTGGGCGTAAGCGATCGCCATCTGCGCCGCATCTTCGAGGCGCAGTTCGGCGTTTCGCCCCTTCAGTACCTGCAGACGCGGCGGCTGCTCACCGCCAAGCAGCTTCTGGCCGACACCGACCTGCCCATCGCCCAGGTGGCGCTGGCCAGCGGCTTCGCCAGCCTGCGACGCTTCAACGCCGCGTTCGTCGAACACTACGGTCTCAACCCCACGCAGCTGCGGCGGCACGAGCCGGCGCGCACGGCCGGTATCGAGGGCTCGGTGGTCAGGCTGGGCTATCGGCCGCCGTATGACGTCGCGGCCATGCTTGGCTTTCTGGAGCGGCGGCACCTGCCGGGCATCGAGTGGGCCGATGCATCGCCCGCCACGCCGCGGCTGGCGCGCACGCTGAGGCTGCGCTCGGGCGGGCGCACGCTCACGGGATGGCTGGCGTGTGAGTTCGACGCCGGGCGGTCGCAGGTCGTGTTGCGCGTCTCCGACGGACTGCGCGCCGCGCTGCCGCAGGTGATCCAGCGCGTGCGCTCACTGCTCGACCTGGACGCCGACCCCAAGGCCATCAATGCCGCGCTGCTGCCGCACTTCCCGGGCAGCGAGGGCCTGCGCGTTCCCGGCACCGTAGATGGCTATGAGCTGGCGATGCGCGCCGTGCTCGGCCAGCAGATCACGGTGGCGGCCGCACGCACGCTGGCACGGCGGCTGGCCGAGCGCTTCGGCGAACCGGTCGCCACGCCCCTGCCCGCGTTGACCCACCTGTTCCCCGCGCCCGAAGTGCTGGCCACCGCCGACTCCGACGCACTGGGGCAACTGGGCATCGTGCGCCAGCGCCAGGCCGCCCTTCGGGCCATCGCACGGGCCACGGCCGAGGGCACGCTGCCGTTGCATCCGGGCGTGCCGTATGCGGACACCGTGCGGCGCCTGTGTGAGCTTCCGGGCATCGGCGACTGGACGGCGCAGTACATCGCCATGCGCGCGCTGCGCTGGCCTGATGCCTTCCCGGCGGGCGACGTGGCACTGCAAAGCGCCCTGGGCGTGCGTGCCGACAGGAACCCCGCG
>JAGOCV010000420.1 GCA_017998575.1 Burkholderiaceae bacterium | reverse complement strand
AGCGCGCGGTGATGGTCTTGGTCTGCGTGTAGAACATGATGACCTGCTTGCCGTAAGGCCCCAGGTCGCCGAGCTTGGAGGCGCGCGAGCCGGTGAACGAGAACATCGGCACCGGCACGGGGATGGGCACGTTGATACCCACCTGGCCCACGTCGATCTCTTCCTCGAACTTGCGCGCCGCCGCGCCCGACTGCGTGAAGATCGCCGTGCCGTTGCCGTTGGGATTGGCATTGATCATGGCGATGGCGTCGTCGAGCGTGGCCGCCTCTGCCAGGCACAGCACGGGGCCGAAGATTTCCTGCTCGTAAATGGACATGCCGGGCTTCACGCCCGAGAACACCGTGGGGCCGACGAAGTTGCCGGCGGCCAGTTCGCCGGCCATCTGCGGCTTGCGGCCGTCCAGCTCGAGCGTGGCGCCTTCGCCCTGACCACGCTCGATCAGCGCTTCGATACGCTCCCTGGCCGCGCACGAGATCACCGGGCCCAGGTCGAGGTTGTCGGTGCCGTTGCCGATCCTCAGCCCGCGGGCTTTGGCCACCAGATCGGGCACCCACTGCCGCGCCTCGCCCACCAGCACGGCCACCGACACCGCCATGCAGCGCTGGCCGGCCGCACCGAACGATGCACCGACGAGCGCGTTGAGCGTCTGCTCTTTGTGCGCGTCGGGCAGCACGATGGCATGGTTCTTGGCGCCCATCATGCATTGCACGCGCTTGCCGGCGAGCGAAGCGCGCTCGTACACGTGCGTGCCCACGCGGGTGGAGCCCACGAAAGAGACGGCCTTGATGTCCGGGTGGTCGCAGATCGCATCGACCACCCCGGCCGCGCCGTGTACCACGTTGAGCACGCCGGGCGGAATGCCGGCCTCGTGCGCGAGCTTCACCAGCTCCATGGTGACCATCGGGTCCTGCTCGGACGGCTTGAGCACGAAGGTGTTGCCGCAGGCGATGGCCATCGGGAACATCCACAGCGGGATCATGGCCGGGAAGTTGAACGGCGTGATGCCCGCGCACACGCCCAGCGGCTGCAGCCGCGTGTAGGTATCGACACCGCCGGCCACGTTGGCCGCCAGTTCCCCCAGTTGCAGGTTGCCGATGGCGGCGGCGTGCTCCACGACTTCGAGCCCGCGGAACACGTCGCCTTCGGCGTCGGCCAGCGTCTTGCCCTGCTCGGCCGTAAGAGTGGCCGCCAGCGACTTCATGTTCTCGCGGATGAGTTGCTGGTATTTCAGGAAGATGCGCGCCCGCGTGCCGATGGGCGTCTTGCGCCACGTGACGAAGGCTGCCTTGGCCGCCGCCACCGCGGCTTCCACCTCGGCCGGCGTGGCCAGCGGTACACGCGCGAGCTTCTGCTGCGTGGCGGGGTTGATCACGTCTCGCCACTGGGTGGTGCGCGACTGCACGAACTCGCCGTTGATGAACAGCGGCACGCCGGGAAGATCGGATGAAGCCAAGGTGTGTCTCCTGCAAGGAAGGCCTGGCTCGACGCGGCCAGCTCATGCGGACAGAATCTATCCACTAACTTCACAAAAAGCGACAGGAGTCGCCATGACCATGAGACATTTCGTGCGAATCGCTCCGCAACGCCATCCAGTTTTTGCGAAACCTGTGAAATGAGCCGCGCCCGCAAACTCTTCGTGGGCCCGCGCGTGCGACGCCTGCGCGAACAGCGTCGCTGGAGCCAGCAAACGCTGGCCGGGCGGCTCGCGCTGTCGCTCAGCTACGTGAGCCAGATCGAGAACAACCAGCGGCCGGTGACGGCTGCCGTGCTGCTCAAGCTGGCGGATGTCTTCGGCGCCGATGTGGCGCACTTCTCCGACGACCACGAGCGCCAGTGGCTGGCCGAACTCGATTCCGCGCTGCACGACCGCACGCTGCGCAGCGACCCCCTGCCGCCCGCCACGCTGGGTCGCCTGGTGGAGCAGGCGCCGGAGCTGGTCGACGCCTTCCTCACGCTGCACCAGCGCCACCTGCGGCTGCAGGAAGAGCATGCGCAGGCCATCGACCGCCTGTATGGCGAACAGGGCACGGAAGCCGGCCCCGGCGCGCCGCGCGGCGCCTACGTACCCTCGCCGCACGAAGAAGTGCGCGAGCATTTCAACCGCCGCAGCAACTACCTCGACACGCTGGACCGACTGGGCGAGGCGCTGGCGGGCGAGCTGGCCCTGGTGCCCGGCCAGCGCGCCGCCGCACTGGCCGGGCTGCTGCGCACGCGCTGCGGCGTCGAGGTGCGGATGCTGCAAGAGGCAGAGCACGAGGGCGACAGCACCTGGCTGCGCCGCTACGAACGCACGCGTCACCGGCTCGCCGTGCTTGCGGGCCTGAGCGACGCACAGCAGGCGTTCCAGCTGGCGACGCAGTACGCGCTGCTCGTGCATGCCGAGGCGATAGAGGACGTGGTGCGCGATGGCGGTTTCTCCGACGCCGCCACGCAGGCGCTGGCGCGCCAGGGCTTCGCGCACTACTTCGCGGGCGCGGTGCTGCTGCCCTACATGCCGTTCCTCGAAGCCGCACAGGGCGTGCGCTACGACATCGAGCTGCTGCAGCAGCGCTTCCACGTCGGCTTCGAGACCGTATGCCATCGGCTGTCGACCCTGCAGCGGCCGGGTGCGCGCAGCGTGCCGTTCTACTTCGTGCGGCTCGACCAGGCGGGCAATATTTCCAAGCGCCAGAGCGCGACCTCGTTCCACTTCGCCCGGCACGGCGGCGCCTGCCCGCTGTAGCATGTGCACGATGCGTTCGCGCAGCCCGGGCGCATCCTCACCCAGGTGCTGGAGATGCCCGATGGCGCACGCTTCTTCGGCATCGCGCGCACGGCCAGCCGGGGCAGCGGTGGCTTCCGCTCGCGGCGCAAGCTG
>JAGOCV010000126.1 GCA_017998575.1 Burkholderiaceae bacterium | reverse complement strand
CATCAGCACGGTGACGGGCAGCGGCACCATCCGCGTCACGGGCGGCACGCTCACGTTGACCACGGCCTTCACCAACACCGGCGTCAACATCGAGCTGGACGGCGGCAGCCTCGCCATGGGCGCGGCCACCTACAGCATCGGCACCTTCACCATCACGAGCAACGCCACGCTCGACATGAACGCGGGCACGGCCCAGCTGACCGTGGCCACGCTGAACCCGACGGCGGCGCTGGCGGTGACCAACTGGACGGCAGGCACCGACAAGCTGGTGGCCACGGCCTTCACCGGCGCGACGAAGAACGTCATCGGCGCGAGCCCGATGAATCGCATCACGCTGGGCGCCAACGGCAGCCAGTACACGGTGTGGCAGACCGACAACGAGGTCAACGTGCAGGCCGATCCGCGTGTGCGTCTGGCCAAGACGTCCAACGGCGGCGTGGGCACGTTCGGCTTCAGCCTGGGCGGCCTCTCGGTGTTCAGCGACAGCATCACCACGGTGACGGCGGGTGTGCCGGTGCAGGGCGCGGCGGGCATCACGGGCACGGCGGGACAGCAGGCCACCATCACCGAATCGGGCGTGCCGGGCGGCTGGCCGTCCAATCCTGTGTCGGCGAGCTGTACCGATGCCAATGGCGCGTCCACAGGCAACACGGGCAGCGTGGGCACCTTGTCGGGCAACGTGCTGACGATTCCGGCCGTGGCGATGAAGGCGGGAGCCGACTTCACCTGCACGTTCGTCAATGGCCAGAACGGCATCAGCGGCACGGTCTTCAATGACGGCGGAGCGCCCAGCGGTGGCGTCAACAGCGGCGTGCCCAACGATGGGCTCAAGAACGGCGCCGAAGCCGGCGTGTCGGGTGTGAAGGTGAGCCTGACCAACTGCTCGGCCACCGAGCACGCGAGCACGACGACCGACGCCACGGGCAACTACAGCCTGCAGATTCCGGGCGCGGTCAGCGCGGGCACGCCGGTGTGCGTGGTGGCGGTGGTGGGTGCGGGCCAACTGGCCACGGGCGCCGGCAGCGGCTCGACGGCTCTGCCGTCCGGCTCGGCGACCACGGTGTCGGGCACCAGCTTCACCTACACGCGGGCCAGCCAGCAGGTGGCGTTCAATGCCCCGGCCAGCGGCTCGGTGGTTCTGAGCTTCGGCCAGGTGCCGGTGAGCACGTTCACGCAGGCCAGCAGCCAGCAGGGCGCGCCGGGCGAGCAGGTGGTTCATGCCCACCGCTTCACCGCGGGCACGGGCGGCAGCGTGGTGTTCAGCCTGGTGGATGCGCCCACGCCGGCCAACGCCGGCTGGTCGGGGCACGTGTATGCCGATACGGGCTGCACCGGCACGGTCCAGGGCGGCGCGACGCAGTTGCATCCTGGCGCCACGGCCGTAGCCGTGACGCAGGGCCAGCAGTATTGCGTGGTGGTGGCGCAACCCGTGCCCAGCAATGCTGGCGAAGGCCATACCAACACCAGCACCGTGAGCGCGGCGCTGACCTTCACCAATGCGGCCCCGGCACTGAGCGCCAGCTACACGCTGGTGGACACCACCACGGTGGGTTCGAGCGAACTCAAGCTGGTCAAGCAGGTGCGCAACGTGACGCAGGGCGTGGCAACCTTCGGTGCCAGCAACCAGGCACGGCCGGGCGACGAGCTGGAATACCGCATCACCTACACGAACACCAGCCTGCAAGACGTGACGCAGGTGGTGATCAGCGATACCACGCCGGCCTACACCACCTTCAAGGAAGCGCTGGCGGGCACGACGCCCGCTGCCCTGGGCAGCTGCATGAAGAACACGCCGCACAACGCTGCGCCTCAACCAGCGATGAGCTGCGCCACGGCGCAGACGGCCGGCGGCACGGGAACGATCCAGTGGGAGTTCAGCGGTACCCTGGCCGCGGGCGCCACGGGTGAGGTGACCTTCCGCGTGACGGTGGACTGAGGCCGCCTTGCAGTCGCTGGCGCTGGTGCTGGTGCTGGTGCCGGTGCTGCTGCTGAGCCGGGCGTTGCGCAGCCGCTGAGCCCGCAGCAACGCCTTCAGTCCGTCGCCTTGAAGCCGGTGGCCCTCACCAGGGCCGACCAGCGCGCCGTCTCGGTGGCGATGGTGTTCTCGAACGCCGCGACGGATTCGTCCGCGACGTCGAAACTCAGGGCCTCGAGCTTCACCCGGTAGCCAGGGTCGGCCTGCGCCTTCGACGCCGCAGCGCGGATGCTCTCCAGCACGGCCGGCGGCGTGGAGGCCGGAGCGAACAGGCCGAACCAGATCGTGGTGCTCAGTTCCGGATGCCCCAGTTCCGCGAGCGTGGGCACCTGGGGCAGGAAGCGCGAGCGCTGCGTGCTCGTCACCGCGATGGCGTTCAGCTTGCCGGCCTTGATGTGCGGCACGGCGCTGGCCAGCTGGGTGAAGCCCAGCGGCACCTGGCCGCCGAGCAGGTCGGTCACCTGCGGCGCCGAGCCCTTGTAGGGCACGTGCACCATGCCGGCCTTGAGCAGTTCGTTGAGCTGGTAGCCGAGGAAGTGGGAAGGCGTTCCCGGGCTGAACGAGGCGTAGGCCGCCTTGTTCGATGGATTGGCGATCCACTGCTTCAGATCGGCCAGGTTCTTCGCCGGCACCGAGGGATGGGTGACGAGGACAAGCGGTGCCTCCACGCCCTTGATGACAGGCTTGAAGTCCGATGCCTTCCAGCGCAGCTGGGGAAAGGCGGCCGGGTTGATGGTGACCATCGACTGGGTGCCGATCCACAGCACATGGCCGTCCGCTGGTACGGCGAGCGCTGCCTCGGCGCTGAGATTGCCGTTGGCGCCCGGCTTGTTGTCCACCACGAAGGGCGTCCCGGTCTGCCGGGCGAGCTGATCGGCCAGGGCGCGGGCGAAAGGGTCGAGCGCGCCGCCGGCCGGCACGCCCACCAGCAGCGAGACGGGCTTCGATGGCCAGGCCTGCGCAGCGGCCGGTTGAAGCGCGCACGTGGCGGCCAGAGCCAGCGCCGCACACCCGGCGCGGCGCGGCAAGGCAGCGCGCCAGATGCCACTGCGACGGGCGCGAGGGGAGGGGATCGGTGTCATGAGTCTGTCTCCTTGTGTCGATCCGGTGAGCGGGCCGCCAGGGCCATACGGCAACGGGTCTGTTTCTGGCATGCTAAGGACGGCATTGCCGCTTGTTCAAATCAACGAAGCTGCTCGTTAACCCCTATGACCGAGGAACCGCGCCTCAGCCATCCGGCTGGCATCGAGGACCTGCTGCTGCGCCGCATGGCCAAGATCGTCGCGCTCGGCGGCGGGCTGGTCACGCGCCTGTGCGAAGGGCGCTTCGGGATCACGCGCAAGCAGTGGACGGTGCTCGCCATCCTGGCACGCCAGCCCCGCCTGAGCTGGACTGAGCTGGCCGCGCGCTGCGAGGTGGACAGCGCTCAACTCTCGCGCACCGTGTCGGCGCTGGCGGCACGGGGCCTGGCGACCAAGACGTCGCTGCCCAACCGACGCATCGACGTGGCGCTCACTCCCGAGGGCCTCGCCCTCTACGCGGAGCTCTACCCGCTGGCGCGCGAGATCAACCTGGCGCTGATCGGCGCGCTGGACGAGCGCGCCATCGGCGAACTCGACCGCAGCCTGGTGGCGCTGCACGCGCGGGCCGAGCAACTCGCGCGCGAGATGGAGGTGCCCAGTACCGGCCGTCTCCATGGCGGCGTCGGTCGAGTGCGTGCGCGCCGGCGCGGCAGCGATGGGCTGGTTTGACCGCAGGCGCGGCCGCTCGTGGCGGGATGGGCTGCGCCGCCCAGAACATGGTCCCCCCGACAGGAATCGAACCTGTATCTAGCGCTTAGGAGGCACTCGTTCTATCCATTGAACTACAGGGAGCGGACCGGGCGCCATTGTAGGCGGGACGCTGGCCGTGTCAGTCGTACGACAGCGTGAAGATGAGGTCTACCGCGCTTTGCTCGCCGGTCTGCGCGCGCACGGTCCAGCGGCGCGAGAGGTCGTAGAAAACGTAGAGCGTGCCCAGCGCGCCCGACAGGCTGCGCTCGTAAGCGGCGTAGAAGTTGCGCGAGAAGCGCTTGCCCAGCGTGATCGCGCCCTGGGTGGTGGTGCCTGATTCGTTGGTGCTCGATCCGCGCACCGAGAGCTCGTCCAGCCCGAGCGCGGAGGCAAGCCCGCCCGACATGCCGCCACCGCCACGGCTGCCCAGCAGCGCCAGCGCAGCCTGTTGCAGCAGCGCGGCCTCGGCGCCGCCCGATGCGGACGAGCGGCCCAGCACCAGCCACGAGAGCTTCTCGGCGTCGGGCATATCGGGCGAGGCGTAGAGGCGCACGCGCGGCAGCAGCGCGGTGCCGGTGATCTGCACGCCGACTTTCTGGTCGCTGAGCATGTTGGCGCGCAACGCCAGCACGTCGAGCGTGGGGTTGGCCGGCGGGCCGTTGAAGATCAGCACGCCCTGCGCCACGTCGAGCCGCTGGCCGTAGGCGCGGTACTGGCCGCCGAAAGTGCGCACCGTGCCGTTGACGCGCGGGTTGGCCAGCGTGTTGCCGGTGATGTCGAGCGCACCGCGCACGCGCGTGTCGATGCCCATGCCCTGCACGCGGAACTCGTTGCCCAGGTCGAGCTTGACGTCCAGCGCCAGCGTGCGCGCGTCGGTGGTGGCGGCATCGGCACGGGCCGAGGTTTGCGCGGGTGCGGTGGCGCCTGCCGCGCCGGTGGCGCCGCGCACCACGATCACGTCGCTGCCCAGTTCGGGCTTGCTTTCCTCCGGCAGCACGATCAGCGCACGGTCGACGGTGAGCGAGCCGCGCAGCTCGCCCGAGCCGCCGTCCATGCCGGCCGTGAGCTGGCCCGACACGGTGACCTGCCGATCGGTGCGGATGCTGGCGCGCAGCCGGTTCACCTGGGCCTGCAGGCGCGCCTGCAATTTGCCGTCGATCCAGCCGCCTTCGCCGCGCGCGGTGAGCGTGCCGCCTTCGCCGCGCTCGCCCGCGCCTTCGAGCGTGAATTCGTCCACCACCAGCCGTGTGCCGGCCAGGCGCGCGCGCAGGCGGCCGTTGCCGAACTCGATGCCATCGACCACCGAGCGAAGCGCCAGATCGTCTGCGCTGAGGCTGCCGGTGAGCGAGGGTGCGCTGCGCGTGCCGGCGATGACCACGTCGGTGGCGAGCGAGCCGCGCAGCCGCCAGCCGGGCGGTGCCAGCACCGACCACACACCGATGCGCGGCAACTGCGCGGCCAGCCGGCCTTGCAGCGGCGCGTCTTCGGCCCATTGCCAGGCGCCGTCGGCGTTGCGCGCGAGTGTGGTGGCCAGATGGCCGTTGGCGGTGCCGGCGCGCTCGCTGTCCCAGCGCAGCGTGGCGGTCAGGCGCTCGCCTTCGTTGCGCACGTCGAGCCGCGCTTCGCGCACGCCGGCGGCCACGCGGGTGCTGCCGCCGCCTGCGCCTTCGGCGCGCAAACTGATATCGCCCGCGCTGCGCGCCACGCTGGCCTGCAGGCGAAGCGTGTCGCCCACCACGGCGTCCCAGCTGCCGTCGAACACCAACGTGCCCGACAGGCCCAGGCCGGCCATCTGTTCGCCGGCGAAGGGCTCGATCCACGCCATCGGCAGGCCGCGGATGCGGCCGGCGGTGACCAGCTCGCCCGGCCGCCAGCGAACGGGTTCCCAGACGATGGCCGCGCTGGTCGGGGTGGCCGGTGTCGCGACGGCTGGCGTGTCGGTCGCCTGCGCGGCAGGGCGGCGCGGGGCCGGCGCGGTCAGCACGGCTTCGCCGGCGCCCACGGCCAGGCGGGTGGTCGGCGAGGCCGGTGTCCAGTCGATCGTGACGGGCGCGCGCGTCGCCACGCGCCACGTGCCGGCGCCCACAGCGGGGTCTTCCAGCGCCGCGGTCAGCTCGGCGATGCGTGCCTGCCACGCGGCGCGCGACCAGTCGGGCGTGCGCGTGGTGCTGTAGCCGGGCTGGCCCACCTGGCCGCCGAGCCGCACGTCGAGCTTGCGCGCACCTTGCGCCGCGCGGGCGCGAACGGCCAGTTGCGCCTGGGCGATGCGGCCCTGCAACGTGGCCTCGGCATCGCGCAGTTGCCAGGCGCTGGCGGGACCAGCGCCCAGGTCGATGTCGAGCGTGGGTGCGGCAAGTCGGGCGTCTACTGACGGATCGCGCCAGCCGCCTTGCCAGCTGGCACGCAGCCGCGCATTGCCACGTGCCTGGATGCCGGCGGCGAGGTCGGCCAGACCGGGCAACTGGCGCAGCCAGGCGAGCGCGAGCGCGGTGTCGGTGGCCGCGAGGTCGAGCGTGCCGGCACCGCGGGTCTCGCGCATCTCGCCGTCTGCCGACAGCGTGAGGCCGGGCGCGCTGAAATCCACACGACCCGATGCGCCCGTCACGGGCAGGGGCAGCACGACGCGCGTGGCATCCAGCCGCGCATCGTTGGCGCGCACGCGAAGCGTCTGCAGCGTGAGCTGGCTGCCGGCCCAGCGGCCTTTGGCCGAGGCGTCCTGCAGCCGCAGCGGACGCAGGTCGACCGTGCTGCCGCGCACGCGCCGGGCCGGTGCGGCCACGCGCGTGCCGACGGCGGCGGTGACGGTGGCGGTGACGGTGGCGTCGAAATCGATGTCGTTGCCCTGGCCTTGTACGCTGGCCTGTCCGTCCAGCGGTTGCGCTGCCAGCTGGCTGCTGATCTGCCCCGGGTCGATGCCGCGCGCACGGGCCTGCAAAGTCCAGCGGCTGGTGGCGGCGTCGGTCCATTCGCCCTGGGCGGTGATCTCGCCGCCGGCGACCTGGGCTGCCAGCGAGCGAACCAGCGCCACGCCGCTGCGCCATTCGCCCTCGGCCTGCAGCCGGGAGAGCGGCACGCGCTGGCGGTCGATCGGGCCGGGCTCGGCGTTGTCGATGGTGGCGGCCAGCGTCCATGCGTCGTTGCGCTCGCCCTCGGGCCGCAGGTGCGCGTCACCCGACAGCCGCGTGCGCGGCGCACCGGGCCACAGCGCGGCCAGGTCGAGCTGCTGGAAGGCGGCCTGCGCCTGCTGCACGGGCTGCGGCGCGAACGGCAGCACGCGGGCCTGCAGGCGCGCCTGTGGCGTGGCGGGGGCGGGCGTCGTGGGCGGGCTCGCTGCTGGCGCAGAGGCGGCACCGGCAGGCGCGGCCTCTGCGCCCGCTACGGTAGCGGTGCGCAACTGGGCTTCGATGTCGAGCGTCGCCAGCGGCCCGCTGGCCTGCGCCTCGATGAAGACCGGCAGCGCGCCCCCACCCGGAACCTCGGTCTGCAACTCGCCCGTGGCGCGCAGGGTGAGCGGCATCGATGCGTAGGCCCCCAGGCGAAGATTGCCCGCATAGCGGCCCTGGGCGATCTGCAACTGCCGCAGCGTGAGCGCGTGGTAGAAGCCGTCGAAGCCGTAGTCGCCCTCGATCGGCCCGGCCTCGAAGGCATTGCCGTTGTACGCCACGCGGCCGATGGCGATGTCGCCCACCGACACGCGCAGGGGCAGCCCAAGCGAGGTGGGCGCGGCGGCGGGTTCGTTGCCGGGCGGGCGGGCGTCGTCGATGGCGATCGAGGCCGCGGCCAGCCGGTCAAGCTGGAACTGGCCCAGCAGCAGGCCCAGCGGTTGCCAGGCGATCTCGACGCCTTCGGCACGCACCGCCAGGCCGTCCTGTTGCCACGCCAATCGCGCGATGCGGCCATTGCCACGCAGCGGGCCCTGCACGTCTTCCGCCTGCACGGGTGTGTAGCGTGCCGCCAGCCGCAGCGCCGTGGCCAGCGATCCGTCCTGCCCCGACCACCACCACAGGCCGGCCGTGAGCAGCACCAGCGCGATCACCGCCAGCCCCAGCACCCACGCCAGGCCGCGCAACACGCGCACCAGCACGCGCAGCGCCCAGGCGCGGCTGCCGATGCCGGAGGGCGTGCGGGCGGCAGGCACGGCGGCCATCAGAAGACGAACCCCACCGAGAGATGCAGGCGGAATTTCTTCGCATCCAGCCCGTAGGCGATGTCGGCCTGCAGCGGGCCCACCGGGCTGCGCCAGCGCACGCCGGTACCCACGCCGAACACGGGCTTGAGCGCGCCCGGCTTGTCGGCCACGGCTCCGCCGTCGAGGAACACGGTGTGGTCGAACTCGGTGGCCATGCCGTTGCGGCGCAGCGGGCGCTGCCATTCGATGCTGCCGTTGACCATGTAGCGGCCCGGGCCGGTGAGCCCGCCATCGAGCGGGATGCCGATCGAGCGGTAGGCGTAGCCGCGCACCGTGCTGTCGCCACCGGTGCGGAATTGCTGGGTGGAAGGAATGCGCGCGGCCTCGTCGGCGAAGACGCCGCCGGCCTCGGCCCGCAGGGCCAGCCGGCCACGGTCGGTGCCCAGCGGGCGGATGCCCAGCCAGCGGCCCACGACACGCGTGAACGGCTTTTTCTCGGTGCCCAGCGTGATGCCGGCGCCCAACTCCAGGCCCAGCCCGAATCCGCTGGACGGATTGAGGTTGTTGTCGAAGTAGCGGCCCGTCCACACGTAGTTGGCGGTCAGCGCGGAGCCATCGCCCGCGTCTTGCGACGACACGTCCACCCCGCCGGCCGCGCGCACGCTGGCGCGGTCGTACTGCAGGTAGATGTTGCGGTCGATGTTGTCTTCGTTGCGGCTGCGGCCCACGCGCAGGCGCTGGGTCTGGGTGATCAGTTCGTCGTCGTCGAGCCGCTCGGCGCGGCCCAGCACGCCCCAGCGCCAGCTGTCGTCGTCGGGCGGCGCCAGCCAGTCGGTCTGGATGTGCGGTTGCTTGCGTTCGAGCTGCAGCTTGTTGGTCACGCGCCAGCCGACGTAGGGCACGCGGTTGTGCGTGTGTTCGATGGAAGCGCGCGGACCGCTGTCCGTGGTCAGGCCCACCCCGAGCACCACGCGCTTGAGCGGTGCCTCGCGCACGTTCACCTGCACCGGCGCAGCGTTGGCATCGCCTTCCGGGTCGATGAAGATGTAGGCCGAATCGAAGTAGCCGCTGGACGACAGCCTCTGCTGCGCCTCGACCAGCTCGGACTGGTCGTACACCGAGCCTGCCGGCAGGCGCGCCAGGCGCGGCACGATGTCCGGGTCGTAGCGCTGCATGCCCGTGACCTGCATGGCGCCCAGCCTGAACAGCGGGCCGGACTCGGCCGTCAGGCCCAGCTGCGCGCCGTTGTTGTCGGCATTCACCTCGGCGCGCGTGGCCGTGATGCGGCCGGCGGGGTAGCGCTTTTCGGTGAGTCGCCGCGTGGCCTGGGTCTTGGCGCTGTCCCAGTCGTCCTGCGTGAATGGGCGTCCTACGGGCAGCGACCACAGGCGCCGCAGCTCGTCGCGCTGGGCCTGCGCGGCCGGATCGGCGGACGTGGCGATGTCGCCCGCGAAGCGGATATCCACGCCCGTGACGCGCGTCTGTTCGCCGGGCGTGACGACGACCACGATGGTCGGCCGCTGGCCCACGGCGCCTTCGCGGTGGATGTCCACCAGCGGATTGAAGTAGCCCAGCGTGCCCAGCAGATTGCGCGCGTCGCGGTCGGCCAGCTCGATCAGGCGCGCGAGCTCGGCTTCGTCGAGGTCGGTCACCGCGCGGAAGCGGTTGAGTTCGAGGTGGGTGGCCAGCAGCGCGCGTGCCGGTTCGGGCGCGCGCACGTCGATGTCGAAGGCCGTGGCTTCGGGCGTGGCACTGCGCGTGCCGACGGCACCCTGGGGCGTGGCATCCAGGGTGGGGGCGGGTTGGGGCGCGTCGGCATCCACCACCGTGGCCTCGCGCGGAAAGAGGGAACAACCGGTGAGCAGGAGGGCGCAGGCCACCAGGGCCGCGCCAGCCGCCGCGCGCGTGGGCGAGGCACACAGACGCATCAGGCGGGCATCCTACTTCGACAGCATCCGCATCGCGTCTTCAAGTCCCCTCAGCGTGAGCGGGTACATGCGCTGGCTCATCAACTGCTGGATCACGCCGATGCTCTGGCGGTACTGCCACACGCCTTGCGGCTCGGGGTTGATCCAGGCGAAACGCGGGAAGGTGTGGGTGAGGCGCTGCAGCCATTCGGCGCCGGCTTCCTCGTTGTTGTATTCCACGCTGCCGCCGGGCTGCAGGATCTCGTAGGGGCTCATCGTGGCGTCGCCCACGAAGATGAGCTTGTAGTCCTTGTTGTACTTGCGCAGGATGTCCCAGGTGGCGAACTTCTCGGCAAAGCGGCGCCGGTTGTTCTTCCACACGAAGTCATACACGCAGTTGTGGAAGTAATAGAACTCCAGGTGCTTGAACTCGCTCTTGGCGGCGGAAAAGAGTTCTTCCACGCGCTGGATGTGCTCGTCCATGGTGCCGCCCACGTCCATCAGCAGCAGCACCTTCACGTTGTTGTGGCGCTCGGGCACCATGCGGATGTCGAGCCAGCCGGCGTTGGCGGCGGTGGATCGGATGGTGTCGGGCAGGTCGAGTTCGAGATCGTTGCCCTCGCGCGCGAACTTGCGCAGGCGGCGCAGCGCCACCTTGATGTTGCGCGTGCCCAGTTCCTGGTTGTCGTCGTAGTCCTTGTAGGCGCGCTGGTCCCACAC
>JAGOCV010000419.1 GCA_017998575.1 Burkholderiaceae bacterium | reverse complement strand
CACGGCCAGGTCCTGCGCCACCTGCACCACCTGGCCGCGGGTCTGCACGGACAGCACCCGGTAGCGCGTGCCGCGCGCCTGCACCTCGGAAAACCCCAGCACCGCGCGCTGCGGCAGCGCCGCCCAGGCGCCGGACTGGTAGATGCGCAGGCCGTCGGCGGTCCAGACCTGCACCACGAATTCATCGGCGGCCCCGTCCGAGGCGTCCTCGCCGGGCACGCCCGCGCCGCTGACCGGCAGTCCCGCGCGCAGAGACAGCGCCATCTGCTGCATGTGGTAGTCGAAAATCTGGTCGGCCTCGGCCAGCGCCGTGCGGTAGGCAAACAGGCCTTGTGTGGCCGTGCCCAGAAGGACGGCGGCCAGCAGCAGCCACAGCAGCCGCGCGCGCAGCGAGTGCGAGGGGGAATGAGGCGCGCTCATGCTCGCGGCACCATGTAGCCCACGCCCCGCACGTTGCGGATGACATCGGCGCCCAGCTTCTTGCGCAGGCCATGGATGTAGACCTCCACCGCGTTGCTGCTGATGCCGTCTTTCCAGCCGTAGAGTTTTTCCTCCAGCTGGCTGCGCGACAGCACCATGCCGGGTCGCGCCAGCAGGGGCTCCAGCACGGCCCACTCGCGCGCGGACAGCACCACCGGTTCGCCACCCGCGGTGACCTCGCGCGTGACCGGGTTGATGCTGACCCCCTGGTGCTCGTACACGGGCTCGGCGCGCCCTGCGGCACGGCGCAGCAGCGCGCGGATGCGCGCCAGCAACTCGTCCAGGTCGTAGGGCTTGAGCACATAGTCGTCGGCGCCGGCGTCCAGCCCGGCAATGCGGTCGGGCTTGGCGTCGCGCGCGGTGGCGATCAGCACCGGCGTGCGGTCGAGCCGGGCGCGCAGCGTGCGCAGCACGCTCAGGCCGTCGCGGCGCGGCAGGCCCAGGTCCAGCACCACCAGGTCGTAGGCGTGGTCACGCAGCGCGGTGTCGGCCATGTCGCCATCACGCACCCAGTCGACGGCGTAATGCTCGGCGCGCAACAGGTCCAGCACGGTCTCGCCGATCATCGGATCGTCTTCCACCAGGAGCAGGCGCATGGGCAGGCGAGGGGGTGCGGGTTCAGCCCGGCTCCATCCCGTTGCGGCGCTTGACCGCATCCATGGCCGGTGACGCCATGAAGGCCAGCAGCGCGCGCACCGCGTCCGGCCGGGCGCACGTCACGGACACGGCGGCCGAGAAGGTGGTGATGATCTGGATGTCCTCGGGCAGCGGGCCCAGCACCTCGATGCCGCCCAGGTTCATCAGCTCGCTGAGCTGCTGAAAGCCCAGTTCGACCCGGCCCTCGGCCACCAGCTGGCCCACCGGTACGCCCGGTGGCGCCTGCACGATGCGGTCCTTGATCTGCTCGGCGATGCCCCAGCGCTCGAACTGGCGCGCCAGCTGCACCCCGCTGGGCCCGGTGGAGTAACCCAGTGTCTTTGCGGCGAGCACGGCGCGGCGCACCGCGTCGCCGCTGCCGATGTCAGGCCGCACGGCCCCGGCACGCACGGCAATGGCCACCCCGGAGCGCACCAGATCGACCCGGCTTCTGGGCACGAGGTGGCCGGCCTCGGTGAGCCGCTCGATGGCGTCGCTGGCCAGGGCGACGGCGTCGAAGGCCTCGCCGGCCTGCACGCGTTTGGCGGCATCGACGCCGCCGACGGATTCGACCTGCACCGCCTGTGACGACGTCTTGCGAAATTCGGCCACGAGATCGGCCAGCAGCTGGCGCGTCGCCATGGAGCAAATGATGCGGATCGGTTCAGCCATGCGGGGTCCTGCGAAAGTCGGTGGCAGCGGAGCGCCCGGCTGGCGGGCGCAAGCCGGCATTCTATTGACCCCTTGCGCCGACCTGCTTCGCGGGGGTGCCTTACAGTTCGCACTTTGCGCGTCACGCTCCATGAACCCGTCCGAATCCGCCGATCGTCCCCGCCTGCAGGTCGCGGTGCTCATGCGCCGCGAACGCGTGCCCGGCGCGATGAGCCGCTGGCAGACCTGGCGCTGGGTGGTGGCCGACGTGGTGCCCCATGAGTCCGGTTTCGGGTCTGAGGCGCGCTGCCTGCTGCAGACACCGGATGAGGAGCGCTGGTTGCACCCCGGCTTCACGGTCGAGCTGTTCCGTGACGACGCCGATGGCTATCTGCTGAACGTCTCGACCCCCGCACCCTGCTGGTTTGTCCTGTGGCGCATGGAAGAAGAACCGACCCAGGCCGACGAACCGATGGCCCGCCCGGCCATGGTTTCGCTGAGCTACCACGACGCCGGTCGCTGGCTGGACGCCCAGGAGACGGTGGACCAGGTGCCGGCGCCCCCCGATGTGATCGACTGGCTGCGCGCGTTTGCCGAAGCCCATCACGTGGACGAACCCCGGCGCCGGCAGCGGCCGCAGAGCTTCCGCGGCCTGCAGGACCGCTTCGGCAATCCGGCCGTGGTGAGCACCGGGAAGAAGTTCGGCGGCGGTCATGGTGGCGCGTCATGAGCGATGGTTTTCTGGGGCGCTGGTCGCGCCGCAAGCAGGCGGTGCGCGAAGAGGGGGTGGCGCCGCCAGAGCCCAAGCCTGTGGCCGCAGCGCCGGCCGCCACTGCGGCCCCGCCGGCGGACCCAAGCGCGGCCGGCCCGACGCCAGGCACGGCCGGTGGCACACCGGCGCGCGACGAGGCGCCCGCGCTCACGCTGGAGGATGTCCGATCGCTGGACCCGTCGTCGGACTTCAAACCCTTCATGGCGCGGGGCGTGACCACGGATGTTCGCAACGCCGCCGTCAAGAAGCTTTTTGCCGATCCGCACTTCAACGTGATGGACCGGCTCGACATCTACATCGACGACTACAGCCAGCCCGATCCGCTACCCGCCGCCATGC
>JAGOCV010000125.1 GCA_017998575.1 Burkholderiaceae bacterium | reverse complement strand
CGTGAACGCTGCCGACAAGCGCATCATCAACGGCCAGACCGACGTCAACCAGCTGGTGCCGTTCAAGTACAAGTGGGCGTGGGAGAAATACCTCGCCACCTGCGCCAACCACTGGATGCCGCAGGAAGTGAACATGACGCGCGACATCGCGCTCTGGAAAGACCCGAACGGCCTGACCGAAGACGAACGCCGCATCGTCAAGCGCAACCTCGGCTTCTTCGTGACCGCCGACTCGCTGGCCGCCAACAACATCGTGCTGGGCACCTACCGCCACATCACGGCGCCCGAGTGCCGCCAGTTCCTGCTGCGCCAGGCCTTCGAGGAAGCGATCCACACCCACGCCTATCAGTACATCGTGGAGTCGCTGGGACTGGACGAGTCCGAGATCTTCAACGCCTACAACGAAGTCCAGTCGATCCGCGACAAGGACGAGTTCCTGATCCCGTTCATCGGCGCGATCATGGACCCCAACTTCCACACCGGTACGCCCGAAAACGACCAGACGCTGCTCAAGTCGCTGATCGTCTTCGCCTGCCTGATGGAAGGCCTGTTCTTCTACGTGGGCTTCACGCAGATCCTGGCGCTGGGTCGCCAGAACAAGATGACGGGTGCCGCCGAGCAGTACCAGTACATCCTGCGCGACGAGTCGATGCACTGCAATTTCGGCATCGACCTGATCAACCAGCTCAAGCTGGAGAACCCCCACCTCTGGACCGCCGAGTTCAAGGCCGAAATCAAGGCCCTGTTCCAGAAGGCCGTCGAGCTGGAATACCGCTATGCCGAGGACACCATGCCGCGCGGCGTGCTGGGCCTCAATGCCTCCATGTTCAAGGGCTACCTGCGCTACATCGCCAACCGGCGTGCGACGCAGATCGGCCTCGAAGCTCTCTTTCCCAACGAGGAGAACCCCTTCCCCTGGATGAGCGAGATGATCGACCTCAAGAAGGAGCGCAACTTCTTCGAGACACGCGTCATCGAGTACCAGTCGGGCGGGGCGCTGTCCTGGGACTGACCGAAGTACGCATGACAATAACAATCGCGGCCACGGACGACTGCAGCACAGACTGCGGCGCCGGGGCCTGCTCCCGTGTTCATGGCGCTGGGTGGTTGCCCAACGCCATGGATCGCTTTGTGCCCTCCAACAGGCGTGAAGCGCTTCAACCAGTTGAATCTTCAACTTGATCAAGGAGAAAGCAATGGCAACTGCAAAGAAAGCTCCGGCCAAGAAGGCCGCCGTGAAGAAGGCTCCGGCCAAGAAGGTCGCAGCGAAGAAGGCTCCGGCCAAGAAGGCTGTCGCCAAGAAGGCACCGGCGAAGAAGGTTGCGGCCAAGAAGGTCGTCGCCAAGAAGGCACCGGCAAAGAAGGTTGCGGCCAAGAAGGTCGTCGCCAAGAAGGCACCGGCGAAGAAGGTTGCGGCGAAGGAGGCCGCCACCAAGAAGCCGGTCGCGAAGAAGGCTGTTGCCAAGAAGGCGCCGGCGAAGAAGGTCGCAGCGAAGAAGGTTGCCAAGAAGGCCGCCGCCAAGAAGCCTGCTGCGAAAAAGCCCGCTGCCAAGAAGGCTGCGAAAAAGCCTGCTGCCAAGAAGGCTGCCAAGCCTGCTGCGGCCCCCGCTGCTGCTGCCCCTGCGGCTCAGACCACTCTGAACCCGCAAGCAGCCTGGCCGTTCCCGACGTCCAGCAAGCCCTGAGGTTCCACGGCGCCCCGTGCGCCGTACCCTCTAGCCCGATGCCTCACCGCATCGGGCTTTTTATTTGGAGAAGCCCTGAGCGCAACCATGCCGACCGCGAGCTACCTGCACCCACAGCCGGGCGGCGACGTGCTGCTCGACGTTCATGTGGTGCCCAACGCTCCGCGCACGCAGCCCGATGGCACGCATGACGGCGCCCTGCGCCTGCGCCTGAAGGCCTTGCCGGTGGAAGGACGTGCCAACGACGCGCTCGTGGCCTGGGTGGCACAGGCGCTGGACATTCCGCGGCCGGCGGTCACGCTTGTGCGCGGACACACGGCGCGCCGCAAACACCTGCGCATTGCCGCAGCGCATGCCGCGCAAGCCGACTGGAAAGCGCTCGGCGGCGGTTGAAGCGCTCAGGCCAGGCCGAGCGCCGCGCGATCGATCGTGTAGTTCTGCGGGCCGCGTTGTGCGATCTTGAGCGAGCCCACCGCGTTGCCCAGTGCCGCGCAGCGTGCGAGGTCCCAGCCGCTTTCCAGGCCGAACAGCAGGGCGCCGCGCCAGGCATCGCCGCAACCGGTGGGATCGACCACGGCCTCGGCTTTGACCGGTGCCACGCGCGTGCACTGACCGTCCACCCACACGTCGCAGCCATCGCCCCCGAGCGTGACCACCAGGCCACGCACGCGATGCGAGATCCCGGCCTCGTCCCAGCCCGTGCGCTCGCACAGCATCTTGCCTTCATAGTCGTTGACGGTGACCCAGCTCGCCAGTTCGATGAAGCGCGCGAGATCCTTGCCGTCGAACATCGGCAGGCCCTGGCCCGGATCGAACACGAAGGGGATGCCCGCCGCATGGAACTGCTCGGCGTGTTGCAGCATGGCGTCGCGCCCGTCGGGCGAGATGATGCCGATCTTCACATCGGACCGCGCTTCGATGCGCGTGACGTGCGCCTGCATCATCGCGCCAGGATGGAAGGCCGTGATCTGGTTGTTGTCGCGGTCGGTCATGATCATGGCCTGCGCGGTGTAGGTACCGGGCAGTGCGCGCACGTACTCGGTGCTGATGCCCAGGTCGGCAAGACGCTTGAGATAGTCGGCGCCATCGGCACCGTCGGCGCCGACGGTGGCCATCGGAAGCGGGTCGCCACCCAGTGCCTTGAGGCTGTAGGCGATGTTGCCCGCGCATCCGCCGAAGTCGCGGCGCAGGCCGGGCACGAGGAACGAGACGTTCAGGATGTGCAACTGGTCCGGCATGATCTGCTCGGCGAAGCGTCCCTCGAAAGTCATGATGGTGTCGAAGGCCAGAGACCCGCAGATGATGGCTGCCATGTGATCGCGATTGAAAAGGTTGGGAGGAAGGGCTGTCCGCTGCGCGCGGGCACTCACGGATAGAAGGGAAGCACGGTGTAGCCCGACACGCGGGAGGCCACCTGCGGATCATCGAGCGAGAGCGGAAGATCGCCCACCCATTCGGACTGGGCGTTCAGCGTCGGCGGCGCTCCCATGTCGGTGGGCGACAGCACGCGCCGCAGCAGCGTCTGTCCCTGCGTCGAAGTGAGCGTGAGTTCGACGCTGGGCATGGCGATATCCACGCGTGCCGAGCTGCGCAACACCAGGCCCAGCCGGTACGTGTCGGGCCGCAGGCGCGTGAACGACGAGCCCTCCACTTGCACCGATTCGATCTGCCGCAAAGCGCCGACCTCGCAGCCCAGAACCGCGCAGGCCTGCTGGAGCAGCGAGCGCGCGGCCGGCACATGGGCCGCGATGCGATCGCGCTCGACCAGGATCAACTGCGCACCCAGCGCGCCGATCAGCGCCAGCACGAGCACCGACATGAGTGCACGCACGCGCGGCTGGCCCCAGAAAGCGCGGCGCTCGGCCTGGCGCACGAAGGCGGGCGCGGGCGTGTCGTCGGCCTGATCGGTATCGGCAGCGTACGGAACTGCCGCCGAGGCCGCAGTGTCTTGCGCACCGTCGCCAGACACGGACGTGTCGAAATCGATCACGGCCGACTGGTCCATACGGCCTTCGACGGCCTGGTCAAGCGCATCGGCATCAGCCTGCACTTCGGCATCGCGGCGGCGACGCCAGGCCTGCAATTCGGATGCGGTGATCGCGTCGGGTTCGTGCGTCGCGTCGACTTCGGGACGAATGGCATCGTCCACGGCCACGGCTGGCTGCGTGGAGACCTCAGCCGGCTGCGCCGCTGCCGACGCCCCGGCGATGTCGACTTCAGAATCCTCTTCGCGCGCCCGACTGGCAACCGCGTCGTCGGCTTCGCTCGGCGATTCGGCACCCGGCCCGCGCTCGACACCGGCCAGTGACCCTGCAGCGAATGCCGTCACTGGCATGGGAGGAGCTGCATCCGCCGACTGCTCGTAGCTGTCGGGTGGCATCGCCGCCCCCACGTCATCCGCAGCAGTCATGGATGAGGCGTCGTGCCGGGCCATTGCCGCTTCGGGCGACGGTGCTGCCAGGGCATGTTCGTCGATGAAGTGCAAGGGCGCATCGAACACTTCGGCGCAATGGCCGCATCGCACCCACCCATCCGAAATCTTCAGTTGGTCCGCGACCACCCTGAACAGGGTGCCGCAGGCGGGGCAACGTGTGATCTGGCGCATGGCGGCCGATTGTAGGTGCCCGCTTTGCTCAGGCGCCAGGCGATTCAGAGGCGCGCCGTCATCAGGATCCAGCCATCCTCGTGGTCGGCGACCTCGAGCGTGGCATAAGGCGCGTAGGCCGCCTTGAGTTCGTCTTCCTGCCGGGCAAGGATGCCGGCGAGCACCAGATGCCCGCCCGGCGCAACGTGCGCCGTCAGAAGCGGCGCGAGTACCTTGAGCGGTGTGGCCAGGATGTTGGCAAGCACGGTGTCGTAGCGGCCATGGGCTCGGTCGGGCAGGCCCGCTGCGAGCGTGACGTGGTTCGCCTCGGCATTTGCCAGCGTGGCCTCGACGGCCGCCGGATCGATATCCACCGCATCGACGGAGGTCGCGCCGTGCAGCGCGGCGCCGATGGCCAGGATGCCCGAGCCGCAGCCGTAGTCCAGCACTCGCTGACCGGCGACGGGGTGGGTCGCCGTCCAGCGCAGGCACATGCGGGTGGTGGGATGCGTACCCGTGCCGAAGGCCAGGCCCGGATCCAGCCGGATCACGCGCCTGGCCTGCGCGGGCGGTTCATGCCACGTGGGAACGATCCAGAACTCTGGCGTGATCTCCACGGGCGCGAATTGCGACTGCGTGAGCCGCACCCAGTCCTGCTCGGGCACGGCCGTCACGCCCAGCACGGCACAGCCTTCGAAGAAATCCTGCACGGGCAACAACTGTGCGGCCTCGCGCGCACCGGCTTCCCCGGAAAACAACGCGACCACGCGCGACCGCTGCCAGCCCTCGGCCGGCGGCGGCATGCCCGGCTCACCGAACAGCGCCTGCTCGGCATCGGTCTGGGCATCGGCATCCTCCACCGACACCGACAGCGCATCGAGCGCGTCCAGCGCCTCGCTGACCGATTCGACAGCCGCCTCCGGCACCATCAGGCGCAGTTCAAACATCGATGGACTCCGATCCTCTTGTGACGGTCAACGAAGCGGCGACATGACGGCGCACCACGACTCCAGGACCAGAAACGCCGTGGAACCGGCTCTGCCGGGCCACTGGCGTTGCCCCCGCGAGGGGGTTGGCGGACCACACGAAGTGGGGGAGCCTGGGGGCGGTCACCTTTTATGCGCGCCGAGCCACTCTTCGAGGTAGTGGATGTTGGTGCCGCCATCCATGAACTTGGCGTCCACCATCAGCTCGCGGTGCAGCGGGATGTTGGTGTGGATCCCCTCGACCACGGTCTCCAGCAGCGCCGTGCGCATGCGGGCCAGCGCCTGCTCGCGCGTATCGCCATGCACGATGATCTTGCCGATCATCGAGTCGTAGTTGGGCGGCACGAAGTAGTTCGTGTAGACGTGCGAATCGACACGGACACCCGGACCGCCGGGTGCGTGCCACATGGTGATGCGGCCGGGCGACGGCGTGAAGCGGTACGGATCCTCCGCATTCACGCGGCACTCGATCGCATGGCCACGCAGCTGGATGTCGCGCTGGGTGAAGGGCAGCTTCTCGCCGGCGGCGACCATGATCTGCGTCTTCACGATGTCGATGCCGGTCACCAGTTCGGTCACCGGGTGCTCCACCTGCACGCGCGTGTTCATCTCGATGAAGTAGAACTCGCCGTTCTCGTAGAGGAACTCGAAGGTGCCGGCGCCGCGGTAGCCGATCTTCTTGCAGGCGTCCGCGCAGCGTGCACCGATCTTGTCGATCAGCTTGCGCGGGATGCCCGGTGCCGGGGCTTCCTCGATCACCTTCTGATGGCGGCGCTGCATCGAGCAATCGCGCTCGCCCAGGTAAACCGCGTTGCGGTGCTTGTCGGCCAGCACCTGGATCTCGATGTGGCGCGGGTTCTGGAGGAACTTCTCCATGTACACGGCCGGGTTGCCAAAGGCGGCACCGGCCTCGGCCTTGGTCATCTGCACGGCATTGACCAGCGCGGCCTCCGTGTGCACGACACGCATGCCACGGCCACCGCCGCCGCCTGCGGCCTTGATGATCACCGGATAGCCCACGCTGCGCGCGATGCGGCGGATCTGCACCGGATCGTCGGGCAGTTCGCCGTCGGAGCCCGGCACACAAGGCACGCCTGCCTTGATCATGGCCTGCTTGGCCGACACCTTGTCGCCCATGATGCGGATCGATTCAGGCGTCGGGCCGATGAACTGGAAGCCGCTCTTTTCAACGCGCTCGGCGAAGTCCGCGTTCTCGGACAGGAAGCCATAGCCCGGATGGATGGCCTCGGCGTCCGTCACCTCGGCAGCCGAGATGATGGCCGGCATGTTGAGATAGGACAGAGGCGACGGCGCCGGGCCGATGCAGACGGCCTCTTCGGCGAGCTTGACGTACTTGGCCTCACGGTCGGCCTCCGAGTACACCATCACGGCCTTGATGCCCAGTTCACGGCAGGCACGCTGCACCCGCAACGCGATCTCGCCGCGGTTGGCGATCAGGATCTTCTTGAACATGGTGCCGGCGACTTGCTTATTCGATCACCAGCAGCGGCTGGCCGTATTCCACCGCCTGGCCGTTTTCCGCCAGGATCTGGGTCACCGTGCCGGACTTATCGGCCTCGATCTCGTTGAGGATCTTCATGGCCTCGATGATGCAGATCGTGTCGCCTTCCTTGACCTGCTGGCCGATCTCGACGAACGACTTGGCTCCGGGGCTGGAGGCGCGATAGAACGTGCCGACCATAGGAGACTTGACCGAATGCCCGGCCGGCGCCGCAGCCGGCGCGGGCGCAGCGGCCGCCGCAGGAGCCGCCGCAGCCGTGGCGATGGGGGCCGCCACCGCAGGTGCAGCCGCCATCATCGGCGCCTGCATGGCGGCCACGCCGCCCTTGACGATACGAACCTTGCCCTCTGCCTCGGTGATCTCAAGTTCGGAAACATTCGACTCGGACACCAGATCGATGAGGGTCTTGAGTTTGCGCAGATCCATGCACTCTCCAACAAACGCGAAAGCCGGAAATGTAGCCGAACTTCGGTCAATTTCCAGAAAAATCGGCTAAATTTATTTCAACTCATGCGAAAGCATGAAGGCCGGGGCTGACGCCCGGCATATAGGTCGATCAGATGGCAGCCAGGATGCGCTGCAGATCGGGCTCGTGAAGCTGACCCATTTTACGCTCGATCACTGCCCCTGCCGGCGAGATGACGACAGAAAACGGCAAACCGCCAGTTTCATTGCCCAGGGAGCGACCAAGCGCCGTTCCTTCCAGTCCCGCCAATCCCACAGGAAACCGCAACGGCAGCCGTGCCAGATAACTGCGGACGGCCGAGGGCTGATCGATGGCAAGACCGACCACCTGCCAACCGCGCGCGCTGTGCTCGGTGTGGAAACGATCGAGCAAGGGCAGCTCTTCCACGCACGGCGGGCACCAGGTGGCCCAAAAATTCACCAGCAGTGGCTTGCCGCGCAACGACGCCATCGCCAGTTGCCCGCCTGACGGCGTGTCGAAGCTCATGGCCCAGAGTCCGTCGAGTGCGCTGTCGGCAACTGCGTGCGGCTGGTACTTGCGCCAGGCCCCGACCGCCCCCGCCGCTGCCGCGGCTGCGCCGACGCCCACATAAAGCCAGCGGCGACGGTCTGGGGAAGCGGGCGGGGTGACGGCAGATTCGGTCATCAACAGGCATCCAAAACACGCGATTGTGCAGTCAACCCGCCAGCAAGGCACGCACGGCGGCGATGTCCCCACGGGGCGGGCGGCCCTTGCTATCAGGCTTGAGCGCGCCGCGCAGGTCATCGAGATCGTGCACCAGCAGATGCACGCCGATGTCTTCGCCCAGGACCTTGCTGCGCGCATGGATGCTCAGCGCCTCGGCATCGCGGCCCAGCACGCCGCTCACCGAACGGGCGTCGTAACGCACATCGGCATTGATCAGGGCCAGCTCGGCTGCCTTGGGGTCGTCGCAGAACAGCTGGATGTAGATGTCCGAAAGCCGCGTGGCCGTTCCGTGCCAGACGGCTCCGGCCAGATAGGGCCGGAACTCGGCCATGCGCTCCATCCACTGCAACGCCAGTTTGCGCAGCGCGTGCAGTTCTGCCGGCTGGGTGTCGGCGCAAAACAGCTCGATGTACTCGCGCACCTCGTCTTCGAGCAGGTCGTTGTCGGGCAGTGGCGTGCGGGCCGGCAGGCCCAGCGACTTCAGCGCGCGCCGCTTGGCCGGGCCGTATTCGAGACCTTCCTCGACCACCATGCGGGCGGCGTGCGCTGCGATCTCATGCGTGGCGGACGAATGCTGCATGGCCGCATTCTGCCCCGGGCCAGTCCCTAGAATCGCCGCCATGCATATTCACATCCTGGGCATCTGCGGCACGTTCATGGGCGGCGTCGCCGCCCTGGCCCGAGAGGCTGGCCACCGCGTGACCGGCTGCGACGCCGGCGTATACCCGCCGATGAGCGACCAGTTGCGCGCCCTGGGCATCGACCTGATCGAGGGCTACGACGCCAGCCAGATCGACCTGTCGCCCGATATGTTCGTGGTCGGCAACGTGGTGTCCCGCGCCCGCCATCCCGACGGCACGCCGCGCTACCCGTTGATGGAAGCGATCCTGAACGCCGGCCTGCCCTACACCAGCGGACCGCAATGGCTGGCCGAGCATGTGCTCCAGGGCCGCCATGTGCTGGCCGTGGCCGGCACGCACGGCAAGACCACCACCACCTCGATGCTGGCCTGGGTGCTGGAGCAGTCGGGACTGAAGCCGGGCTTCCTCGTGGGCGGCGTGCCGCTGGATTTCGGAGTGTCGGCCCGCCTGGGAGGCGGCACGTACTTCGTGATCGAAGCTGACGAGTACGACACGGCGTTCTTCGACAAGCGCAGCAAGTTCGTGCACTACCGCCCGCGCACGGCCGTGCTCAACAACCTCGAGTTCGATCACGCGGACATCTTCGACGACCTCGCCGCGATCGAGCGCCAGTTCCATCACCTGGTGCGCACCGTCCCGTCGACCGGCCGCGTGGTGGCCAATGCCGACGAAACCAGCCTCGAGCGCGTGCTGGCACAGGGCTGCTGGAGCCCGGTCGAAGGCTTCGGCGCCCAGGGCCCGTGGCAGGTGTCAGGGCCGCAGGACGACTTCGACGTGTTGCGCGACGCCCAGGTCGTCGGCCACGTCAGATGGGAACTGACCGGCACGCACAACCAGATGAATGCGCTGGCGGCCATCGCCGCGGCCGAGCATGTGGGCGTGGTACCGACCGATGCCGCGCGTGCGCTGGGCACCTTCCGCAACGTGCGCCGCCGCATGGAAGTGCGCGGCACGGTGCGCGGCATCACCGTCTACGACGATTTCGCGCACCACCCGACGGCCATCCGCCTCACACTCGACGGCCTGCGCCGCCGCATCGGGCCTGCCGCGCGCATCCTCGCGGTGTTCGAGCCCCGCAGCAACACCATGAAGCTCGGCGCGATGAAAGCCCAGCTGCCGGCCAGCCTGGAACCGGCGGACCTGGCCTTCTGCCATACGGCCGGCCTGGGGTGGGACGCCGCCGAAGCGCTGGCGCCGATGGGCGTCGGCCCGGGCCGGCGGGCGCAGGTGGCGGCCGATATCGACACGCTGGTGGGCCAGGTGGTCGCCGCCGCACGGCCGGGCGACCACGTGGTCTGCATGAGCAATGGCGGCTTCGGCGGCATCCACGCCAGGCTGCTGGCGGCACTGGCCTGACGCTGCGCGATAGCCCGCAGCCGCTCAGCCGCGGCGCGTCTTGACGGCCTGTGACAGCACGTCCAGCACGCCCACGGAATCGTCCCAGCCGATGCAGGCATCGGTGATGCTCTTGCCGTGCTCGAGCGCGGCCGGATCATCCTTGCCCGGCGTGAACTTCTGGGCGCCGGGCTGCAGATGGCTCTCGACCATCACGCCGAACACACCGCGAGACCCGCCGGCCACCTGTCCGGCGATGTCGCGCGCCACATCGATCTGGCGCTGATGCTGCTTGGAGCTGTTGGCGTGGCTGCAGTCGACCATGAGGTTGGGCACCAGGCCGGTGGAGCCCAGTTCGGCGCAGGCCGCGGCCACGCTCGCCGCATCGTAGTTGGGCGCCTTGCCGCCGCGCAGGATCACGTGGCAATCCCGGTTGCCCTGCGTCTGGACGATGGCGACCTGGCCGTTCTTGTGCACCGACAGGAAATGGTGGCCGCGCGCCGCCGCCTGGATGGCGTCGGTGGCGATCTTGATGTTGCCGTCGGTACCGTTCTTGAAGCCGATCGGCGCCGAAATGCCGGAGGCCAGTTCGCGGTGCACCTGGCTTTCGGTGGTGCGCGCACCGATGGCGCCCCAGCTGATCAGGTCGCCGATGTACTGCGGCGAGATCACGTCGAGGAACTCGCTGCCGGCCGGCAGGCCGATGCGGTTGATGTCGATGAGCAGCTGGCGCGCGATGCGCAGGCCCTCGTCGATGCGGTAGCT
>JAGOCV010000418.1 GCA_017998575.1 Burkholderiaceae bacterium | reverse complement strand
GGCCCTGGCCATCGAGATGGGGGCCGACGAGATCGACATCGGCAAGACCATCCATCCGCACCCCACGCTCGGCGAGAGCATCGGCCTGGCGGCCGAGGTGGCGCACGGCAGTTGCACCGACGTGCCGCCGGCGCGCAAGAAAGCCTGAGGGCTCTGATGCGAGCGAAAACGGCCCTCCGGGGCCGTTTTTCATGGGCGGCTTTGGGCGAGTGCCACGACTTTGGCCTGGCCGAAATTTCGGCAATGATTAACCAGATGGTCAATCTTCTTTCCGTTTAATTCCCTTCTGGTTTCGTATCGCGCTGCCTAGACTCGCGCTCCAGCACAACCTGTGGAGCCAACGTGTCTGTCTATCGCGCCGCCAACATCCGCCTTGCCGAAGGCGTTCGACCCGAACTCGCCGAGGTCTGCCTGCCCGGGCCTGACGAGCGCGTGCTGGGCCGCTATGCGCGCATGGGCCCGCAGCTCGAAGCCTTCCATGCCTTTGACAAGGCCCATCTGGTCATGCTGTGCGAAGAAGGCCTGCTACCCACTGCCGATGCGCGTGCCATGCTTCGCGTGCTGCGTGACCTGGAGGCCTCCGACGCCATCGCCGCGCGCGCTGCAACGGCCGAGCACATGCATTCGGGTGAGGCCATTCTCACCGCCGTACTGGGCGCCGAAGTGGCAGGACGCCTGCACCTTGGCCGCAGCTCGGGCGATCTGCTGACGGTGTCGTTCCGCTACACGTTGCGGGCCCGACTGCTGCATCTGATCGAAGGGCTGGATGCGCTGCGCCGCACGGTGCTGGAACTGGCGCGCCAGCACACCGAAACGGTGATGCCGGGCTCCACCCATCTGCAGCATGCCCAGCCCGACACATTCGCGCACTACCTGCTGGCGCACGCCAGCGCCTTCGAGCGCGATGCCCAGCGGCTGCGCCAATACTACGCGCGGCTCAATCTGAGCCCGGCGGGCGCGGCCATCCTCAACGGGTCGGAGTTCGCGCTCAACCGCGAGCGCATGGCGGTACTGCTGGGCTTCGACGGGCTGGCGCTGAACACGCGAGATGCCGTCTGGGGGCGGGATCTGGAGACCGAGGCGCACACCGTCACGCTGCTGCTGGCCGGCAATTTCAACCGCCTGGCCGAAGACCTGATGCTGTGGTCGGCGCCCGAGTTCGGGCTGGTGGAGTGTGCCGATGGCTTCTGCGGCACGAGCAGCATCATGCCGCAGAAGAAAAATCCCAATGCGCTCGAATGCCTCAAGGGGGTGGTGGCAACCGTCACCGGCCATCTGGTGAGCACGGCCATGGTGCACAAGAATCCGTCGACCGTGCCGGTGTTCGAGTGGGTGCGCTCGATGTCCGATGCCTGGCGCGGCTACGACGAGATGAACAGCGCGCTGCCGCTCATGGACGCCATCCTGCGCACGCTCACCGTGCACCGCGACCGCATGGCGCAAAGTGCCGACCGGCACTGGGCCACGGCCACCGATCTGGCCGCGGCGCTGGTGCAGGAGGCCGGGTTGACCTGGCGCGCCGCGCACCAGGTCACGGGCATCGTCGTGCGGCTGGCGATCGAGCAGGGCCTCTCGCCTGCCGAACTCGACAGCGAACTGCTCGACCGTGCCGCGCAGCAGCAGTTGGGCCGGCCACTGGGCCTGGACGCTGCGCGCCTTCGGGCCGCGCTCGATCCAGCCGCCTCGGTGCGCCGCCACCGCCTGCCCGGGGGCCCGGCACCCGAGCGCGTGGGAGAGGCGATCGCGCTGCACGAAGCCGAACTGGCGGCCGACGGGCAGTGGGCCATCGGTGCGCGCCAGCGCGTCGACAACGCCGCCGCACAGCTCGAAGCCGCCATCGACGGCGTGCTCGCAGCCTGAACTAGACCGCACGTCCAACAACCCCGCCATCGCGCATCATCGGCGGCCCATGCGCCGCCGCACAACACTCACTACAAGGAGACTTCGCATGTCCATCGATTCCGCCCGCCGCCAGCTGCTCGGTGCTTCACTGCTCGGCCCGCTGGGGGCGCTCGTGCCCGAGATCGCGTTGGCGCAGGGCACGCCCGGCGGTGCCGGCTGGCCCGACCGCCCGATCCGCCTGATCATGGGTTACGCCACCGGCGGCGCCACCGACGGCGTGGCCCGCCCGCTCGAACCCAAGCTACAGGCCTCGCTGGGCCAGCCGCTGGTGTTCGAATACAAGCCGGGCGCTGGTGCCACCGTGGCCGCCGGCCTCACGGCCAAGGCCGCGCCCGACGGCTACACATTGCACATCACCGACAGCGGCCCGATGACCATCCTGCCCAACGGCAAGCAACTGGGCTATGACCCCAACCAGGCTTTCACACCGCTGGGCATGATCTGCGAAGGCTGCTCCGTGGTCGTGGTCCACCCCTCGGTGCCAGCCAACAACCTGCGCGAGCTGCTGCAACTGGCGCGCGCCAGGCCCGGCAGCATCAGCTACGGCTCGTCGGGCATCGGTGGCTCGGCCCACCTGTCGGGCGAGTTGCTGCAGGCCATGACGGGCGTGCAGTTGGTCCACGTGCCGTACAAGGGTGGGAGCCCGGCCGCGGTGGATCTGGTGGGTGGCCAGATTCCGATGCTGTTCGCCTCCACGGGCACGGCGCTGCCCTTCATCCAGTCGGGCAAGATGCGCGCCCTGGCCGTGACCTCGGCCACGCGTTCGTCGGCCTTGCCCGACGTGCCGACGGTGGCCGAGCAGGGGGTGGCTGGCTACGATGCGACCGTGTGGTTCGCGCTGGTCGGACCGGCGCGCCTGCCGCCGGAGGTGGCCACGCGCGTGCACCGCGCGCTGCAGTCGGCGCTGCTCGACCCGGCCGTGCAGCAGGCGCTGCGCCGCCAGGGCTACGAGCCGCTGGCGGGGCCGGCCGATGTGGTGGCCACGCGCGTACGGGCCGATCTGGCCAAGTG
>JAGOCV010000124.1 GCA_017998575.1 Burkholderiaceae bacterium | reverse complement strand
ACGCCGAACTGCGCGTACGCGGCCACGGCCGTGCCCAGCAGGGCCAGACCTTCGAGCCGCAGCAGCGCACGCACGCCGCCGCGCGCCGCGTCGTCAGCCACGCGGGCCCCAGCGGCGGCCGCGCTCCATGAACTCGCGCACCTTCTGCTGCTGGCCGGGATTCAGGCTGTCGTAGAAGTCGCCTAAAGCGGAGATCACGTCGGGGCTGCCCGTGTTGACGGCCGCGGCCTTGGCATTGACGAATGCCTGCGCGCGGCTGCGGTCGAAGCGTTCGCCCGCCACCAGCGCCCGGATCTCCTCGCGCGGATCGGTGGCGCCGCGCACGGCCGCGCGTTGTGCCTGCAGCCGGTCGGCCAGTACCTCCAGGCGCGCACGCTGCGCTGCGTCGAGATCGAGGCGAGAGCTCACGCGCTCGATGGCCCTGGCGCGGAATTTTGCCGAGTCCTCGGCCGAGGCGGCCCAGCGCGGGCCGTCGCCATGGCGCGCGCAGGCCGTGAGCCCGCCCACGGCGATGGCGGCCCCGGTGAGGCCGATGAGGGTGCGTCGAATCCAGCGTTTCATGACGGGGGGTCCTTTCGAAGACTGTCCATGTGGAACATGGCCGTCATGGTGCCGGCGGGCGGGCGGGCAGTCGTCTCGCCGGGGTTTCGGTTTGTTTCGCGGATGTTTCTGCGCCTGTCCCGCAGGCGCCCGGCTCACTCGCCAGCGCCGTAGAAAAAGCGCTCTTCGACGATCTTGCCGCCGCGCACGGTGTACAGGCCGATCTCGTCGGCCTGGATGCGCTGGCCGGCCATGGGGCCGACCTTGGGCGTCACATCCATCGTGAATCGCACACCGAACTGATCGCCGTGCACCCATGGACCTTCGGTGGAGACGCCATGGACGTCGTGATTGGCGCTCCACCACTCGCCCTTCTGCGCGACGGCGGCGCGACCGCGCGCTTCGCGCATCGCACCTTCCATGGGCTCGAGTGAAACCACGTCCTCGCTCCAGAAACGGCGGCCGGCCTCGTCGAAGCGACCTTGCTTGCAAAGCGCGACGAACTCCTGTGCGATGTCTTTCGTATTCATGCTGTCTCCCGAAAAAATAAAGGGAGGCGGAGCATAGCGCCGCACGGGCGGGCCATGCGCTTCAGCGATCGAAATTCTCGGTATCGACCTCGCCCGTGGCCTGCGGCGCGTAACGGTTGCCCACCACGGTCTGCTGGTTGATCAGCTCGCCGGCACGGCGGATCACGGTGTCCGGCAGATCGAGGTCGGCCGCGCCCAGGTCTTCGTGCAGGTGCTCCAGCGAGGTGGTGCCGGGGATGGGCACCACGTTCTCGCCCTGATGCAGCAGCCAGGCCAGGGCGAGCTGCGCGGGCGTGCAGCCGGCCTCGCGCGCCAGGTCGGCGAAAGGCGCGAGCAGCTTGAGGTTCTGCGCATAGTTGTCGGGGGCAAAACGCGGCATGGGGCGGCGGATGTCCTTGGCGTCGAGCGTCGTCACGTCGGCGAGCTTGCCCGTGAGGAAGGCGCGCGCCAGCGGGCTGAAGGCCACGAACGCAACGCCCAGCTCGCGGCAGGCGTCCAGCACGGCGATCTCGGGGTTGCGCGTCCAGAGCGAGTACTCGGTCTGCACGGCGGTGATGGGGTGCACGGCGTGCGCACGCCGCAGCGTGGCGGCCGACACCTCCGACAGGCCCAGCGTCTGCACCTTGCCGGCACGCACCAGGTCGCTCATGGCGCCCACGCTGTCCTCGATGGGCACGTTCTTGTCCCAGCGGTGCAGGTAGTACAGATCGATCACGTCGGTCTTGAGGCGGCGCAGGCTGTCCTCGCAGTTCTTGCGCAGCGTCTCGGGGCGGCCGTCGATCACGCGGCGCACCACGCCATCTTCGCCACGAACGCCGCCCATGCCGCCCTTGCTGGCCAGCGTGAACTTTCGCCGGTGCGGCGCCATCACGCGGCCCACCAGTTCCTCGTTGGCGCCGAAGCCGTAGAGCGCCGCCGTGTCGAACAGCGTCACGCCCGCGTCGAGCGCGGCCAGCAGCACGCGCTCGCCCTGCTCGGGCGATGGCGGCACGCCGTAGGCGTGCGAGAGGTTCATGCAACCCAGCCCGATGGCCGAGACTTTGAAGGGTCCGAGGGTACGTGTATGCATGCCCCGAGCTTAACGGCTGGAGAAGGCAGACTGCGGCGCACGGATTCGCTGTGCCGTGAGCGTCTGCCACGCCGGCGTTCCATACCCGGTCACCAGGTCACGCCCCAACGCGGCCCACGCCGGATCGTCCGGATCGACCCCTAGTTCGCGCACGAAGTGATCCTGCACGATGAAGCACTGTCGCCGGTACGGCAGCAAGTAACCCGAGGTGTCGGCGCGCAGCGCGGCCGCGGCTTCGGCATGCTGCGCGAACCACTGGTTGAGCAGGATGCCGGTGCGCGGCACATGCCAGAAGTCGCCCCAGTCTTCGCCCGGTACGGCCAGGCCGCCGAGTACGCGGCGCGCGTGTTCCCAATGCATGAACCCGACGGCGCGAGCGGCATCGTGCAGTGCGTCGGCCAGCCGCAGGCTGCCGGCCGTGCCCTCGCGGCGCGCGCGGTTCAGGCGCACGCGCGCGCGGGTGCGCAACTCGTCGAGTGCGGCGCTGGATGCGCGGTCCGGCGCGGGGGTGGCCGGGTTCATGCCGAGAGCTCCTGCCGCCACAGCGCGAGCAGCGCGGCGAGTTCGTCGCGGTAGTCGGCGTCGGGCGCATCCTCGCGCCGCTTGAGCACGTCGATCACCTCGAACGAGAACACCGCCTCGCCGTGCGCGCGCCACGCCGCCTGCAGCGGCCGGTCGGGGTGGCCGCCCATCTTCAGCTGGAAGCGGTCGCGATTGATCGCGCCGTGTACGTTGAGGCTGGCATTCACGAACACCTGCGGCGCAGCCGCGCAGCGGATGGCGTAGATGCCCATGGGCGGAGGGTTGTCCTTGTACTCGCGCACCAGCGCGCGCTGGCGGGCGCGCCGTTGCACGGGAGCGCCGAGGAAGGAAGCAGGAGACGAAGCCATGACAGGGTCCTTGTGTTGCATCGTTGCTGGCCCATCCCGCGCGGGGGCCGACGAAGCAAGCTGGAGCTGCCTGGACTGACAAAAGAAAACCAGCGCAAAGCTGGTCAGGGGTGAGAGCCTCTTGAGCGGGCGGGCGCCCCCCGGCACCCGTCCCGCGATTGTAGCGGCGCGCTGGAGAACGCGCCGCCTGCGTCACGCACGCATCAGCCTGCGTTCAGTTGCTGCTCCAGATCGTGCAGCGTCTGGTAGCAGGCCAGCACCTGGGCGACGCTGGCGTTGGGCTCGCGGCCTTCCTTGATGGCGGCGAAGAACTCGCGGTCCTGCAGTTCGATGCCGTTCATGGACACGTCCACCTTGCTCACGTCGATCTGCTCTTCCTTGGCCGTAAACAGGTCGTCGTAGCGGGCGATGTAGGTGCCGGTGTCGCCGATGTAGCGGAAGAAGGTGCCCAGCGGGCCGTCGTTGTTGAACGACAGCGACAGCGTGCAGATGGCGCCGTTGGCGGCCTTGAGCTGGATGCTCATGTCCATCGCGATGCCCAGTTCCTTGTGGATCGGGCCCTGCACGGCGTTGGCCTTCACCACGGGGCTACCCACCTGGTAGGCGAACAGGTCCACGGTGTGCGCGGCGTGGTGCCACAGCAGGTGGGCGGTCCAGCTGCGGGCCTGGCCCAGCGCGTTCATGTTGGTGCGACGGAAGAAGTAGGTCTGCACGTCCATCTGCTGGATGTTGAACTCGCCGGCTTCGATCTTCTTGTGCACCCACTGGTGGCTGGGGTTGAAGCGCCGGGTGTGGCCGCACATCGCCACCAGGCCGGTCTTCTTCTGCATCTCGACCACGGCCTGCGCGTCCTTGAGGCTGTCGGCCATCGGGATCTCGACCTGCACGTGCTTGCCGGCCTTCATGGCGGCGATGGCCTGCGCGGCGTGCATCTGCGTGGGCGTGCACAGGATCACGGCGTCCACTTCGGGCAGTGCCAGGCTGTCGGCCAGGTCGGTCGTCACGTGGCCGATGCCGTACTTGGCGGCGACTTCCCTGGTCTTGTCGAGCTCGCGGCCCACGACCGAGACGACTTCCACGCCGTCGATGTTCTTGATGCCGTCCAGATGCTTGATGCCGAAGGCGCCGGCGCCTGCAAGCGCTACTTTGATAGTCATACGAATCCTTTTCTTTGATCGGGACGCCGCGGAACCGGCTTTGCCGGGCCGCTGGCGGCGCCCCCTGGGGGGAAGCGCCGAAGGCGCCTCGGGGGGGTTTACGGATTTTCCAGGATCAGATGGCCGACGGCCGTGTTGGATGCGGGCACGTGATAGAAGCGCTTCTTCACGATGGGCTTGCCGCCGCCGTTGGCGTCGTCCATCGCGCCGCGCGCGATCAGCCACATGACCAGTTCGATGCCTTCGGAGCCGGCTTCACGCACGTAGTCGATGTGGGGAATGGAGGCCGCGGCCTGCGGATCGTCGATCAGCTTGTCGAGGAAGGCGTTGTCGAATTCCTTGTTGATGAGCCCTGCGCGCGGACCCTGCAACTGGTGGCTCATGCCGCCCGTGCCCCAGATGTGCACGTTGAGGTCTTCGTCGAAGCTCTCCACGGCCTTCTTGATCGCCTTGCCCAGGTTGTAGCAGCGCTGGCCCGAGGGCACGGGGTACTGCACCACGTTTACGGCGAACGGGATCACGGGGCACGGCCACGCATCGGGCTGGCCGCACATGAGCGACAGCGGCACCGTGAGGCCGTGGTCCACGTCCATCTTGTTGACGATGGTGAGGTCGAAGTCCTGCTGGATGACCGACTGCGCGATGTGCGCCGACAGCGCCGGGTGGCCATACACCTTGGGCACGGGGCGCGGGCCCCAGCCTTCGTCGGCCGGCTGGTATTCGGCGGCGGTGCCGATGGCGAATGTCGGGATCATCTCCAGGCTGAAGGCCGTCGCGTGGTCGTTGAAGACCAGGAAGACGACGTCCGGCTTGTTGTCCTTCATCCATTGCTTGCCGTAGTCGTAGCCCTCGAAGACCTTCTGCCAGTACGGCTCCTGGGTCTTGCCCATGTCGAGCGCGGCGCCGATGGCGGGCACATGCGAGGTGTAGACGGATGCGGTGATGCGTGCCATGTCAGTTTCCAGTTGCGGCGCGGCCGGCGGCGCCTTGCGGCTGGCGATGCGTCTGCGCGTCGCCGTCTTCGCCGATCACGCGGTTGCCGTTGGCCGAACGGCCACCCGCGATCATCATGTTGCGGTATTCCTCTTCCGTCATGCCGGTCATGCTGCCGGCCATCTGCTGGAAGCTCTTGCCATCGGTCGCGCCGATCTTGGCCAGGAAGTAGATGTTGCCGCCGTTGGCGATCATGCGGTTCATGTCGCGATCGAGCACGGCCTGCTTCTGGGCCTCGGTCATCGGCCACTGGTCGAGGTAGGCGCGCTCGTCGGCCTTGAAGCGCGCGCGGTTCTCGGCCTTCATGAGCGACATGCAGAACTGGTTGAGCCAGTAGCCCAGGCGGCTCTGCTCGGCGTCGAAGATCGTCGTGCCGGGCACGTCCAGATAAGGTTTATCGAGGGACATCTCGCGCTCCTTTACTTCACTTCCTCAGGCCAGTAGAGCTTCATCGGGTTGTCGACCAGCAGCTTCTTCTGCAGCTCGGGCGTGGTCGCGATGCGCGGGATGAAGTCGACCAGCAGGCCGTCGTCGGGCATGTGCTTCTTGAGGTTGGGGTGCGGCCAGTCGGTGCCCCAGATCACGCGGTCGGGGAAGGTGTCGACGATGCGCTTGGCGAAGGGCACGACGTCCTTGTAGGGGTCCTGCTGGCCGGGCAGCGCGGCCGATCCGTCCTTCGACAGCCGCTCGGGACAGGTCACCTTGCACCACACGTTGGTGTGCTCGCGCATGAACTTCACGAACAGCTCGAACTCGGGGCCGTCGACCGGCTGCGACACGTCGGGCGTGCCCATGTGGTCGACCACGACCGTGGTGGGCAGCGCCGTGAAGAAGTCCCACAGCTCGGGCAGGTCGCGCGCCTCGAAGTAGATGACGACCTGCCAGCCGAGCTTGGCGATGCGGCCGGCGATCTCCAGCAATTCTTCCTTCGGCGTGAAGTCGACCAGGCGCTTGACGAAGTTGAAGCGCACGCCGCGCACGCCGGCATCGTGCAGGCGCTGCAGTTCGGCGTCGCTCACGTCACGCTTGACGGTGGCGATGCCGCGCGCCTTGCCGCCCGAGGACATGCAGGCGTCGACCATGGCGCTGTTGTCGGCGCCGTGGCAGGTGGCCTGCACCACCACGTTGCGCGAGAAGCCCAGGTGGTCGCGCAGTGCGTAGAGCTGCTGCTTGCTTGCGTCGCAGGGCGTGTACTTGCGCTCGGGCGCGTAGGGAAACTCGGCGCCGGGGCCGAACACGTGACAGTGCGCGTCCACCGCGCCCGCGGGCAGCTTGAACGTCGGCTTGCTCGGGCCGGTATACCAGTCGAGCCAGCCCGCGGTCTTCTCGAAACCGCCGCTGGTGGGTTTGTTCTCAGGTTGTGTCATGACGGGATCTCCGTGTGTCACGCGCCAGGGCCAGGGACATCGTGGAACCGGCTTCGCCGGGCCACCGATGGCTCCCCCCTTCCAGGGGGGAGCGCCGCAGGCGCTTGGGGGGTCAATCGATGTATTTCAGGCCAGCCTTCTCGAGGGGCTCGCGCATCTTGTACATGTCCAGGCCCAGCACGCCGGAGGCCAGCTTGGCACGCTTCTCGCCTTCGTTGGCTTCGCGGGCGCGGGCAGCGTCCAGCGTCTTCTGCGCCAGCGCGGCCGGCACGCAGACCACGCCGTCGTCGTCGGCGACGATCACGTCGCCGGGGTTGACGATCATGCCGGCGCACACCACGGGGATGTTGACCGAGCCCAGCGTCGCCTTGATGGTGCCCTTGCTGCTGATGCCCTTGGACCAGACCGGGAAGTTCATCTCCGTCAGCGTCTTGACGTCGCGCACGCCGGCGTCGATGACCAGCGCACGGGCGCCGCGCGCCTGGAAGCTGGTGGCCAGCAGGTCGCCGAAGAAGCCGTCGCAGTTGTCGGCCGTGATGGCGGCCACCACGATGTCGCCGGGCTGGATCTGCTCGGCCACGACGTGCATCATCCAGTTGTCACCGGGGTGCAGCAACACGGTGACGGCCGTGCCCGACACCTGCGCGCCCGCATAGATCGGGCGCATGTAGGGCTTCATGAGGCCAACGCGGCCCATGGCCTCGTGCACGGTGGCCGACCCGAGCGCGGCCAGGCCGTCGGCGGCAGCGCGATCGGCGCGCTGGATGTTGCGGTAGACGACGCCTAGTTCATACATGTCTTGGTTCCTTCGGATGTTGTGGCTCAGCGGCCTTGCTGCTTCAGGCGGGCGTCCAGGCGCGAGAACACGCGGCGCGCGTTGCCCTCGAACACCTGGTAGCGCTGCTCGTCGCTGAGGTTGGGCGTGGCCAGCACGTAGCGCTTGGTGTCGTCGTAGTAGTTGCCGGTCTCGGGGTCGATGCCGCGCACGGCGCCGATCATCTCGCTGGCGAACAGCACGTTCTTGGTCGGGATCACCTTGGTGAGCAGGTCGATGCCCGGCTGGTGGTACACGCAGGTGTCGAAGAAGATGTTGTTCAGCAGGTGGTCGTCGAGCAGCGGCTTCTTGAGCTCCTGCGCCAGGCCGCGGTAGCGGCCCCAGTGGTAAGGCGCGGCGCCGCCGCCGTGGGGGATGATGAACTTCAGCGTGGGGAAGTCCTTGAACAGGTCGCCCTGGATCAGCTGCATCACGGCGGTGGTGTCGGCGTTGATGTAGTGCGCGCCGGTGGTGTGGAAGCAGGCGTTGCAGCTGGTGCTCACGTGGATCATGGCCGGGATGTCGTACTCGGCCATCTTCTCGTAGATGGGGTACCAGTGGCGGTCGGTCAGCGGCGGGCTGGTCCAGTGGCCGCCCGACGGGTCGGGGTTCAGGTTGATGCCGACGTTGCCGTATTCCTTGACGCACTTCTCCAGCTCGGGAATGCAGGTGGCGGGATCGACACCGGGCGACTGCGGCAGCATCGCGGCCGGCACGAAGTTGTCGGGGAACAGCTGGCTCACGCGGTAGCACAGCTCGTTGCAGATCGCCGCCCAGGTGCTGGAGACGTTGAAGTCGCCGATGTGGTGGGCCATGAAGCTCGCGCGCGGGCTGAAGATGGTGATGTCCGAGCCGCGCTCCTTCATCTTGGCCAGCTGGTTGGTCTCGATGGTCTCGCGCAGCTCGTCGTCGCTGATCTTCAGGTCCGACGCCCTGGGCATGACCGAGGGATCCTTGATGCCGGCGATCTGCTGGTTGCGCCAGTTCTCCAGCGACTTGGGGGCAGTGGTGTAGTGCCCATGGATATCGATGATCAGGGGCGTGGCTTGGCTCATGTCGTTCCTCGGGGAACCCTCTCGGGCGCGGTGGGCTGGGGAGTGAAAGGCAGACGGACAGGCGGCGCGGCCGGCCCGTCGGGGTCACTTGCGATTGTGGCCACTTCGCCCGGCACGGGCCATCCTGCGCGGGCACTAGCAGCTATCGCATGTCGGCATAATAGACCACAAGTTATTCAAATTCAGGCGATCCGATGGACCTGCGACAACTGGAGTATTTCGTGCGCGTGGCCGAGCTGGGCAGCTTCACGCGCGCCTCGATCGCGCTGAACATCGCCCAGCCCGCACTCAGCCGCCAGGTGCGCCAGCTGGAGGTGGAACTGCGCCAGAACCTGCTCACGCGCAATGGTCGCGGCGCCACGCTCACCGAGGCCGGCAAGCTGCTGCTGGAGCACGGCCGCGGCATCCTGCACCAGGTGGAGGTGGCGCGCGAGGAATTGCGCGCCGTGCGCGGGGCGCTGGCCGGCCGCGTGTCCATCGGCCTGCCGCCCAGCCTCTCGCGCCTGATCACGGTGCCGCTCACGCACGCCTTCCGCGCGCAACTGCCGCAGGCGCACCTGACGCTGACCGAGGGTTTCTCGCTGCTGATGAACGAGGGGCTGCGCATGGGCAACCTGGACATGGCCGTGCTCTACAACCCCGACCGCTCGCCCGACGTCGAGGTGGAGACGCTGCACAAGGAGGAACTGGTGCTGATCTCCCCTGCCCTGCCCGCGTCGGATGCAGCCCGGGCGCCGGGCGGAACCGCATCGCGCACGGGCCGTGCGGCAGCGCCGGTGGCGCTGGCGGACGTGGCTTCGCTGCCCCTGATCCTGCCCAGCCGGCCCAACGCGTTCCGCCTGCTGATCGAGCGCGAGATGACCACGGTGAACCGCGTGCCGCGCATCACCCTGGAAGTGGACGGACTCAACGCCATCCTCAACCTCGTCAAGGAAGGCCTGGGCCACGCGGTGCTGCCCCGCTACACGCTCTCGAACTTCAGCGACCCTGCCTCGTTTGCCGTGCGCGCCATCGGTTCGCCCCCGATCCAGAGCGAGCTGACGCTGGTCTGGTCGGCGCGTCGGCCGCTCACCGAAACCCATCGCAAGGCGCTGGAGCTGGTGCAGCAAGTGGTGGCCGATGCGCTTCGGCCCTATGGCACGACGATGCCGGCCTGAGACCGCCGCCTCAGCCGCACGCGCGGCTGCAATGCAGACCCACGGCCGTGAAGCCTTCGCGTTGCCAGAAAGCCTGCGCGGCTTCGTTGGAGCGCGCCACGTCGAGGATGATGCGTTCGCAGCGCTGCTGGCGGGCCAGCCGTCCCAGATAGGCGAGCAGTTCGCGCCCCAGACCGAGCCGGCGCTGCGCCTCGATCACCACGAAGTGATCGACGTAGAGGTAGCGGCCATGGCACAGGCGCGTCTCGATCCACCAGCCGGCCACACCCAGCAGGCGGCCCGAGGCCGACGCGAACATTCCCACGCCCTGCCAGCCGCCCTGGCGCACCGCGTCCAGCCGGGATGACAGGGTGGCGGTGTCGATGCCGTACCAGTCGTGCAGCACGGCCAGCAGGCCCAGGTGATCGGCGTCGGTGACGAGCGGGCGGATCACCACCGCAGGACGCGGCTGCCCTGCCGCCTGCGCCCCTCTGGGTAACGACTCGCGCGGCGGCACGCCTTGGCCGCTGGGCAGGACACGCCTCATACGCGCGCCGGCACGCCGCGCAGCCAGTCCAGCAGCGGCACGAGCCGGGCCGTCATTCCGAAACGCAGGGCCGTGAGCAGCACAGCAGTGCCAGCCAGGCCAGCCGCTTGCACCCGAAGATGCGACCGTCGATACCAAGCAGGTCGGTATGACTGCGCGCGACGTATTCACGATGATCCATGGCCCTCCCATTCAAGCGCGCAAGCCCGTCGCCGTGATGGCAAGCGCCGGCAGCGCGTCATGGGTCGGCAATGCTATGCGCGCGCCGGCGAAAGGAAATAGGACATCCGTCCCGTCCTCGCCGGTCGATGCGTCAGAGCAGCAAAGCCGCCAGCTGCGTGCGCCGGCTCAGGCCCAGCAGGCCGTAGACCACCGAGAGCTGGTTGCGCACGGTCTTGTCCGAGATGCCCATGGTGCGCGCGATCGACTTGTCATCGTGCCCGCGCGCCACCGCCCGCACGATCTCGCGCTGGCGGCGCGTGAGCTGCGCCATCGCTCCGAACGGGGCATCGTCGCGGACAGGCATCAGTTGCTGCGCTAGCGCGTGCAGCAGCGGTGCCATCAGGGCCAGCGCGGCGCCATGCCAGTT
>JAGOCV010000417.1 GCA_017998575.1 Burkholderiaceae bacterium | reverse complement strand
ACCACGTGCCCATCGTGGCCGAAGGCAGCCGGTTGGTGGGAATCATCACGCAGTCAGACCTGGTGCGGGCCCTCGCCCACACGGCGCAGCCGGCAGGAGACTGAACACGCAGCCACGCGTGACGCACTTGCTTGCAATTGGGGCCCACGCCGCACGATCCGTCGCGAGCGGCCCTGCGTAGGAGATTCAGGCAGCGCGCCGCGCCTGCCATCCACGCAGAAAGAGGAGCCTTCATGACCCCGAACCGTACTTTCTTCGCCCCGGGCCTTGCCGCCCTGGCCTGCACCGCATGGCTGGCCGGCTGCGCGTCGTCGCCCATGGGTGGCAGCGGCGCAGCGTTCTCGCAGGCCAGCCTGCCCGCCAGCATCCAGGTGCCGGCCGGCAACCGCGTGGCCTGGGAAACCGTGGGCGTGGGTGACATCACCTACGAATGCAAAGACAACGCGGGCAAGACCGAATGGGTGTTCGCCGGCCCGAACGCCGTCTTGAACGACCGCAACGGCCGGGCCGTGGGAAAGTACTACGGCCCGCCCGCCACATGGGAAGCCAACGACGGCTCCAGGCTCACCGCCACGCAACTGGCCGTCGCCCCGGCGGGCGATGGAAACCTGCCCTACCAACTGGTGAAGGCCAACCCGGCCATGGGCAGCGGCGCCCTCACCGGCGTTACCTATATCCAGCGGGTGGCCCTGCGTGGCGGCGTGGCGCCAGCCCTGCCCTGTCATGCCGGCACACGCGGGCAGAAGGCCACGGTGAAGTACCAGGCCGACTACATCTTCTGGAAGGCAGCGTAAGCGGCTCAGGCGGCCTGCTCTGCAGCGGCCGGATCCGGCATCGCCAGCACCTTGTCGATGCGCCGGCCGTCCAGGTCCACCACTTCGAACACCCACCCGGCGCATTCGACACGCTCGCCCGTGGCCGGCAGACGGCCCGAGACATACATCAGCAGGCCGGCCATGGTGTTGTAGCGGCCCTTGTCGTCGTCAGGCAGGTCCTTGATGTGCAGGCGTGCCTTCAGCTCCGAAATGGGCATCAGCCCGTCGAGCAGCCATGAGCCGTCGCCGCGCGCGGTGGCCCAGGCGTCGGCGGCCAGGGTGGGCTGGAGTTCGCCGGTGATGGCTTCGAGCAGGTCGCGCGGGGTCAGGAGGCCCTGCACGATGCCGTATTCGTCCACCACGAAGACGATGCGGCCGGCCCGGGTCCGGAACTGCTCCAGCAGTTCCATGCCGGTGAGCGTTTCGGGCACGAACGATGCGGGCGTGGCGTGCTCGGCCAGCGTGGCGTCGGGTTGGGGCGACAGCTCCAGCAGGCGGGCGACACTGATGATGCCGACGACGTCGTCCAGCGACCCCCGGCACACGGGGTACCACGAGTGCATGCCCTTGCCGCCGCTGGCGCTCACGTGGCGCAGGCAGTCGGCCACGGTGTTGGTGGCTTCCAGCCAGTCGATGTCGTTGCGCGGAATCATCAGCGAGGTGAGCGGCCGGTCGTCCAGGTGGAACAGGTTCTGCACCATCTGGCGTTCGTGCTGCTCGATCACGCCGGCATCCACGCCCTCTTCCAGGCTGGCGGCGATCTCCTCCTCGGTCACGCCCCGCGGCACGCTGGTGTCGATGTTGAGCAGCTTGAGCACGCCGGCCGTGGTCACCGAGAGCAGGCGCACGAACGGGTGCGCAATCTTGGCCAGCCCGGCCATGGGCGGCGACACCCAGCGGGCCACCGCCTCGGGAAACATCTGGCCGATGCGCTTGGGCACCAGCTCGCCGAAGATGATGGTGAAGAAAGTGATGGTGACCACCACCACGGCGGTCGACGCGATGCTGGCCGCGCCCGTCCCCAGGCCCCAGCTTTCCATCTGCACGGCCAGCGGCCCGGCGAAGGCGGCCTCGCCCACGATGCCGCTGAGCATGCCGATGGAAGTGATGCCGATCTGGATGGTCGACAGGAACGTGGTGGGCTGATCGACCAGCTTCAGTGCCGCGGCGGCGCCGCGATCGCCCGCTTCGGCCAGGGCCGCCAGCCGTGCCCTGCGGCTGGTGGCCAGCGCCATTTCGGACATGGCGAACAGGGCGTTGAAGGTGGTGAGCAGCGCGAGTAGAAGAACGTCCATAGGCGGCCCCGGCGGGGGGCGCAGGTAGTGATGACGCGTCCAATGTATCGCAAGCCGCTTGCTATCCTCGGCAAACTCCCCGATCCACCCGCCTCTCATGCGCCGACGCCCCACCACCCGCCCGACCCACCACCGGCCCGGCGCCGCCTGCCAGTACGGGGGCCACTGAGATGGCGCGCTATCTCGTCGGCGACGTGCAGGGCTGCGATGGTGCCCTGGGCCGGCTGCTGGACACCATTGCTTTCTCGCCGAGCCGCGACACCCTCTACCTGCTGGGCGACCTGGTCAATCGCGGCCCCGATTCGCTGGCCGTGCTGCGGCGGCTGCAGGCGCTGGGCGACGCCGCGCGTTGCCTGCTGGGCAACCACGACCTGAGCCTGCTGGCGCTGGCGCACGGTCTGCGCGCGCCGCACAAGGGCGACACGCTGCAAGCCGTGCTGGCCGCGCCCGACCGTGCCCCCCTGCTCGACTGGCTGCGGCATCGCCACCTGGCGCTGCTGGAGCACGGCGTGCTGATGGTGCATGCCGGCGTGCTGCCGCAATGGGACGCCGAGCGCACCCTGGCACTGGCGGCCGAGGTCGAACACGCGCTGCGCGGGCCGGGCTCGCGCGGCTTCCTCGAGCACCTCTATGGCAACGAGCCCGCCGCCTGGGATGAAGGCCTTGTCGGCGCCGACCGCCTGCGCGTTGTGGTGAACGCACTCACGCGGCTGCGCTTTTGCACGGCGACCGGCGAGATGGACTTCGCGCTCAAGGAATCGGCCACGCAAGCACCCGAAGGGCTGATGCCATGGTTCGAGGTACCGGGCCGC
>JAGOCV010000416.1 GCA_017998575.1 Burkholderiaceae bacterium | reverse complement strand
GCAGCATCCATTCCAGGGCAGAGCTGCCCTCGGGCGGATGTTCTTCGTGCGCCCAGATGGGCGACACCGGCACGTTTCCCAGTCGCGTCTGGTCGCGTGGCGGTTTGAGGGTGACGGCCTGCACACGCACGGTGAGGGTGGCCTCGCGCGCTGGCCTGCCATTGCCGGCCGCGACTTGCACGGTGAAGGTTCCGGCGACCGGCGCGGCGGCCAGGGCCGGCCACAGATGCGCCTGCTCGTCCGAGCACAGATGGCGGTTTGTCTGCGCCCGGACCAGCACGCCGGCCGTGGCGTCGCTGGCCTTGACAAAGAATTCATAGATGTCCGACTCGCGGTCGGCGACCATCACCCATCGGGTTTGCGGACAAGCGCGCTGGGCGGCCTCTATCCGGTCGAAGCTCTTGAGCCATTTGCCGCTTTCTTTTTCTTCGATCGGCCGCTTCTTGCGCGTGCGCTTCTTGCCATGCTCCGCCGGGTCACGCCGCCAATGCTGGACGTCGATCAGCCCGAGCGGGACGCCACTGGGCGTAAAGACCAGGGTCTCATGCAGCCACAGTCCGACCGGCCCATTGACCGTCGTGCCGATCAGTCCCAGCCCGTCGGTGGCCGGATGAGCCGAGTAATTTAACGCCGAGCTGTCGACGGCCGCCAGGACCAGCGGTTCCTGGGCAGCGCGTGCCTGGGTGGCCTGATAATGAGGAGCAAGCAGGGTATCGATGGTGACCTTCTCGTGCTGGAACAAGCGATAAGCGCCTCTGAGCTCGGCCAGGTGGCCTTCGCAGGCCTGCGGCAGGCTGGCCGTCGGACGGGCCTGAAAGCGGCGCGCCAGGGCCACTGTACGACGCTGCAAACGCGCGTCCAGTTCAAGGCCCGCAAACTCCGCGGCAGCCCAATCGGTCTCTGGTGTCGCGGGCGGTCCGGCACGCGGAAAGCGGCGCGGCTCGATGAGATGGAGAAACACCCGCTTCCTTGTCCGCTCGGCCGTATGCTGGCCGTCCTGCCGGCCACGACCGCGGCTTTCCCCGATCTCGCGCCAGTTCGCGGCGCGGTAGCTCGTGCCCAGACGCGGCGGGGCAACGAAGGTCTCGAGCGCCCACAGGGCGATACCGTAACGCTTCGGCCAGTCACGGACCAAGCGTCGGACGGCCAAGCCAAGCACATGCGAAGCCAGGTTGGGCACGCGAATCCCGGGAAGAATGAGAAAGCGCGAATTGCAGGCCACGTGCTGGAGTTGCTCACGACGCTCGTCCTCGCTCCAGCCCAGCCAGGCTTCTCGGTCTGCCAGACGGCGGGCGGCCGCCGAGAAGGCCAGACCACCGAGCCAGCCGAAGTGCTCGCAGCGAATCAGATAGCGCAACTGTGCGCCACACAACGGGCCACTGCCCAGTTCGTGGTGAGTGTCCATGAGGCCATTCCACACCGGCGACAGCGCTGCCTCACCGGTAACGTCGACCAGCTCGACCCGACCCAGTTCGGCCAACTCGCAGGTCACCGCGCCGCTCTCCACCACGGCCAGCGCTCCTCGCGCTGGAATGCTGCGCTGCGTCGCCGGCAGAACGACATCCCCCCGCGCTGCCATCTTCGCCAGAACTTTGCGACACGTCATCTCGCGCAAGCGCCCCAAGGGGTCCCGAAAATCGAAGGCTTCGCAAACGACTTGCGACAAGCGCGTGCGCGTCATGCCGATACGCGCGGCCATTTCCCGTACGTACGCCAGGGCATCACCTTCCCACAGCCGCTTCGCCATATCCATAGGCGAAACCATAGCGAAAAGTTGCTACGGTGTCCAGCGGAGATCTGGGAAAAGGTAAGCTCCCTGGCACACGCCGACGAGAACGCCGAGGCGCTGGCCGGGCGCCTCAAAGAGAAATATCCGGCGACCCGTATCGAGCGTGTCGACAACTCGGAGATTGCCGCCCTCTATGAAGTCGTGATGGGGCAGAACGTGGCCTATACCGATGCCTCCGGGCGCTATTTCGTCTTCGGACATCTCTTTGACATGCAGACACAGCGCGACCTGACGGCCGAGCGCCTGGAGAAACAGCAACGCGTGGCGTTTTCCGAGCTGCCGTTCGCCGATGCCATCAAGACGGTTCATGGCAACGGTGAGCGCGTGCTGGCCGTGTTCTCCGATCCCGACTGCCCGTACTGCCAGCGGCTCGAACGCGAACTCGAGAAACTCGACAACCTCACCCTGTACACCTTTGCCTTTCCGCTGGAAAGCCTGCACCCGGAGGCCAAGGACAAGGCGGTGTCGGTCTGGTGCGCGCCCGATCGTGCGCGTGCCTGGGCCGAACTGATGACGAGCGGCAAGGCACCGGCCAAGCGTACCTGCGATCACCCGGTCGATCGCAACATCGCACTGGCCCAGCGGCTGGGAATCCAGGGCACGCCCACGCTGCTGTCCGCCGACGGGCGCGTTCTGCCAGGTGCCGCGAGCAGCGAGCGGATCGAGCAATGGCTGGCGGAGAGCCGGCCATGAGCCGGGCAGGGGCCTTCGGTCCGTTCATGCTCGTGCTCTCTCTCCCGGCATTGCTCGCCGGATGCGCTGGCACGATGTCCGGGCTCGACGGGCAAGGCAAGTTCTCGTGCAAGGCGCCGGACGGGATTGCGTGTGCTTCACTCGCCGGGGTCTACGCCAACGCGCTGCAGAACAATCTGCCGGGCCAAGAGCGGCCGCCTGAAGCAGCCACGACGCCGAAGGTCGCGAGCCCTGGCCATACGCCCCCGTCGGCCATCACGCGTCCCGTGCCCAGCTCGGGCGAGCCCATCCGCAGCGCCCAGACAGTGCGCCGGATCTGGCTGGCGCCCTGGGAGGACGACGAGGAAGTGCTGCACGACCAGTCGTACGTCTACTTCGTCGTCGATCCCGGCCGCTGGCAGCTTGCACACACGCGACGCAGCGCCAGTGAGGCGTATCGGCCG
>JAGOCV010000415.1 GCA_017998575.1 Burkholderiaceae bacterium | reverse complement strand
GCGCGTGACGGCCAGACACAGCAGCTGCAGCTGGTGCGCGTGAACGGCCTGCCGGGCCTGGCGCGCTTCGTCGGCGGCCAGCTCGAATCGGTGCAGACCGTGCTGGTCGAAGGCGGCCTCATCCGCCGCATCTACACACTGCGCAATCCCGACAAGCTGGCGCGTGTGCGCATGCCGGGCGGCCTGGACAGCCGCTGAACCAGCGGTGCGCGAAACAGGCGGCCCGGGCTGTCACAACGGCCCGGGCCGCCGCGTCTGAGGAAGGAGACCCACTCCATCCACTTTCACGCAAGGAACAGCCATGAACCTCGCCGCCACGCCCCGCCTGCCCTACACCGAGATCGCGCCGGATCTCTACCAGCAGCTCTATGCCCTGTCGCTGGCCGTCAAGAAGTCGGGGCTCGAGCCACGGCTGCTGCATCTGGTCGATCTGCGCGTCTCGCAGATCAACGGCTGCGCCTACTGCGTGGACATGCACGGCCGGGAACTGCTGGCCGCCGGCGATTCGCTGCAGCGCCTCAACAGCCTCGTCACCTGGCGCGAAGTGGATCTGTTCGACGCTCGCGAGCGCGCTGCGCTGCACTGGGCCGAGCAGGTCACGCGCCAGGCCATCGCCCATCCCGTGCAGGAGGATTTCGATGTCCTGCGCCCGCACTTCACCGATGCAGAGATCGTCAGCCTCACTTTTGCCATCGGCGTGATCAACACCTGGAACCGCCTGGCCGTGGGCTTCGCCGTGCCGGTGGCGCGGCGCGAGCTGCGGCTGAAAGCGGCCTGAGTCCGCAGCGCCCGCCGCCTCAGGCGTGGCGGCGTCCGCCAGCCGAGCCGTATTCGGTCAGCATATTGGTCAGCCGCTGCTTGAAGGCGGCCGCGATCTGGGAGCGTGCCAGCCGTTCCGCGCCTTCGGCATCGCGCTTCTCGAGCGCCTCGATGAGCTGGACGTGCTCGCGCGTCCAGGCATCGGCCGAGGCCGGCGTCACCAGGGCCGACTGCCCCAGCAGCAGCATGGCCTCGTGGATGGAGCGCAGCATGCGCAGCAGGTAGCGGTTGTGCGAGCAGCGGTAGAGCGTGCCGTGGAACAGCTTGTGGTTTTCGGCCAAGTCGTGCGGGTCGGTCAGCTGCTCGTTGCGCTCGACGATCTTGCGCAGGATCGCGATCTCCACTTCCGAAGCGTGCTGCGCCGCCAGCCTCGCGGCCGTGCCCTCCAGCACCTCACGCATGGTGAAGAGTTCGCCGATGGCGCGGTGGTCCAGCTCGGCGACCACCATGCCGCGCGAGCCGTCGTTCATCACCAGGCCCTGTTGCTCCAGCCGTGCCAGGGCCTCGCGCACCGGCGTGCGGCTCAGGCCCACGCGGGCCGCCAGCTCCGCCTCGCGCAGCCGCGCTCCCCCCTGCAGCTCGCCGCGCTCGATGGCGCGGATCAGCATGTTGTAGGCCCGCTCGCCGCTGGGCAGATCGGCCATATCGTCGTCCAGCTCGGGCAGCGCCGTGGCCGCGGCGGTCGCGGCGCGGGTCTTGCGCGCCGCCGTCTTGCGGGGCGCGGCGCTGGCAGGGGTTGCGGCGGAAGCCTTGCGTCTGGTGCTCATGGTGTCGATGCGGGAGTCAGTTTTCTGTGCCCCCGATTCTGCAACGGCTCCGGAACACCGGATTGTTCGCATGCACTCGTTTGCATACAATGGGACACCGACATATTCCGAAAGCCTGCGGCGTGACATTCCAATTCCCCGACTCCATCGAATCCCTCATCGGCGGCCGCTGGCAATCTGGCGCCGGTCCCCGGTTCTCCCTGCTCGACAAATTCACCACACGGCCGGTCGCCTCGATCGGCGCAGCCTCGCAGGAACAGGTGCGTGACGCCGTGGCACGTGCCGCCGCGGCACGCGCCACGGTGCCCGGCCCCCACGAGCGCGGCGAGATCCTCATGCGCGCAGCCGCCGGCGTCGAGGCTCGTCGCGCCGACCTGGCCGGGGTGATGCGCATCGAGGCGGGCTTCACCGACGCCGACGCACAGAACGAGATCACCCGATGTGTGCAGACCCTGCGGCTGTGCGCCGAGGAGGCACGGCGCCTGTGCGGCGAAATGGTGCCGCTGGAAGGCGCACCCGCGCAGGCCGGCCGGCTGGCCTTCACCCTGCGCGTGCCGCTGGGCACGGTCTGCGCGATCACGCCGTTCAATTCGCCGCTCAACACCGTGGCGCACAAGGTGGGCCCGGCGTTCGCGGCCGGCAACGCCGTGCTGCTCAAGCCCTCGCGGCTGACCCCTTTCAGCGCCAATATGCTGGCCCAGGTGTTGCTGGAGGCCGGACTGCCGGCCGATCTGCTGGCCGTGCTGCACGGAGGCGCCGACGTCGCCAACTGGCTGCTCGACGAGCCCGAGATGCACTTCGTAGCCTTCACCGGCAGCACCGAGGTCGGTCGCAGCATCCAGGGCCGCCTGGGCCTGCGCCGCAGCCAGATGGAGCTGGGCAGCATCGCGCACGTGGTGGTCGACGAATCGGCCGACCTCGCGCGCGCCGTGCCGCGCATCGTCGGCGCGGGCTTCCGCAAGGCCGGGCAGGTGTGCACGTCCACCCAGGTGCTGCTGGTGCACCGCAGCCGGCTCGACGAGGCGGTGACGCTGTTGCAGCAGCAGGTAGCGGCGCTGAAGTCCGGCGATCCTGCATCGAGCGGCTGCATCGTCGGGCCCATGATCAGCGAGCGCGAGGCCATCCGCGTGCAGGAATGGGTGGACGAGGCGCTGGCCCAGGGCGCGCAGGCCCTCGTGCGCGGCAGTCGCGAGGGCAGCGTGGTGTCGCCTACGCTGCTGGCCGGCACCACGCCGCAGATGAAAGTGCGCCAGCAGGAGATCTTCGGCCCCGTCATGTGCGTGGTCCCGTTCGACGACTTCGACGACGCGCTGCGCCAGGTCAACAGCACGCCCTACGGCCTGGCCGCGGG
>JAGOCV010000414.1 GCA_017998575.1 Burkholderiaceae bacterium | reverse complement strand
CCCGCGAGGCGCAGGTGTTCCGGCCTGCGCTGCGCGCGGCCTTCGTCATCAATCGTCGCGTCAGCACCACCGTGATCGGGCGCGAAGCACGCGGCGCTCTGGCCGAGCAGCCACTGCCCGCACTGCGCTCGGAAGTGCATCAACGCATCGTTTTTGCCGACAGCGTGGCCGCTGGCCGGCTTGCACGCGAGACGGCGCCCGACAACGCCGCCGCCCGCGAGATCACCGCGCTGGTGGACGAACTGCTGCGGTGGCCCTCATGACAGCCAAGCCGCCACCCAACAGCAACCGCCCGGCCAAGCGCGTCGGCATCGGCGCGCGCCCACCGGCGAATCCGCACGCTGAGGCGTGGATTCGCCAGGGCAGCGCCGACGGCCTCCAGAAGGGCGACCTCTACACGGCCCGCCTGACCCTCGACATCACGCCCGCCATGCGCTCGCGCATCAAGGTGTCGGCCTTCACGCAGGGCGTGACGGTGGCCGATCTGCTGCGCGCATTGCTGGAACGGGAGTTCCCGGAGCAAACACCATGACTGCATCCGCTTTGCCTGCCGCTGACGCGGCCACGGCGGCACCGTCGCCACTGCTGGCCGCGCTCGCTGCGCAACCAGCCTCAACGCCGCTGACGCGCGTTGCACTGGCCTATGTTGACCAGCGAATCGACATTTATCTGCGCTTCGGCGAGCCGGCGCACATCATTCGGTTCGACCGCTGGCGGCGCTGCGCGGTGTTCCTGCCGAACGCTGTGTTCTGCCGCATCCGCTGGCAGTCCAACGACTACGGCACGATCCGCTGGCAGCTCATGGTGATGCAGACGTGCACGCCCTTGGATGGCGCGCAGCGCATCCCCGGCGTGCAGCCGGGCGCGCGCCTGCTGCTGCACGCCGAAGGCGAAAACCAGGTGCGCGCCGTGCTGGCGCGCATCGACGCCATCGAGGCGCTGGGCATCGCCCCTGCTGCCGTCTCGCCAGCGTACTGGCGCACGCTCGCCAACCGGCTCGCTGCGCGCCTGCCGTTGCCTGAATACACCGCCGAGAGGCACGCCGCCTGTCTGGCAGGGAGGGCGTTGCCATGACGATCCTCTCCACCATTGCCAGGACGTCCAGTGGCGCGTTGCGTCCTCGCTCGCGCCTGCGCGCTCGCCTCGTGCTGGCGGGCCTGTCCGCCTGCGGCCTCGCTGCGCTGGCCTGGGCGTCCTTCGTGCACCCACTGCCACGCCTGACCTACAACCCGTCCGATAGCGTGGCGGTCGGCTGGTATCGCGTCGATCCGCTTGATCCGCGTACGGGCTCGCTACCACCGTCATTGCGCGTGGGCAGCATCGTGCTGACCACGCTACCGCCGGACGCTGCTGCGCTGGCAGGGCAGCGCGGCTACCTGCCGACGCGCGTGCCGCTGCTCAAGCGCGTGGGCGCGATGGCGCCGCAGGAGGTGTGCATCAGTGGCGGCAGCGTTCGCATCGACGGCGTGCCTTCGGCCGCCGTGCTGCCCGGTGACCGCTGGGGCCGGCCGCTGCCATCCTGGCAGCAGTGCCGGCAGCTCCAGCCCAGCGAGCTGTTTCTGCTCAGTGTCACCAACCCGGCGTCCTTCGACAGCCGGTATTTCGGGCCGGTCAGCGCTGCCGCCGTGATCGGCGTGGCGCATCCGGTCAGGCTGGAGAAACGGCCATGACCGCCGCACTCGCGCTGCACGTCGCCGTGCATTGCATCGTGCCACCGGGCATGTCTTCTCGGTGCATGGCGTCGTGCACGCGCGCATGTTGTGCGAGTGCATTCGCACCGCACTTCACGCGGCACTTTGTGCGGCATTCGGCGCTGCTGTCCGATGTGCCACTGATTGCACCGCAGGCCGCCGACTCGCTGCGCATCGGCGTGCAGCCCATCGTGCTATCAGGCGTGTTCGCGCTGATACAAGTGCCATGTCGCTGCACATGGCGTGCCCGTGCCTTCGCGCGGTACGCCGCGCTGCATTCGGCGCAGCCGTCCAACGTGCAGGCGTCTTGCCTCGAACATGCCAGGCCTGTGGCCCTGGCCGCGTTCGCCGGGGCGCCGGTTGCTCACGCAGCAGTGCCACCGGGCCGCAGCGGCCGGGAGCGGATGCGGGAGGCCAATGCGGAAGGCAAGACAAAAGGACGCGGCACCGGGCCGCGTCGAAAGCCAGTCTGCACGTGGGGTTGGCGCAGCACGGCGCGGCTTCGCCGCCGTGCTGCTTGTGGCGCGAAGCCCGCGCCAATGCAGGCATCTCCGCGTGCTTCGCACGACTGGACACGCCAGAGCTTGCACGGAGCACAGCCATGACCGATCGCCGCGACGACGATTTCCGCATCCGCCCCAGCGCCCCGAAGAACCGAGGCAGGGGCCAAGGTCAGAGCTTTGTTTCCAAGGTACTCAAGCAGGCAGGCAAGGCCAGCAGCGGCAAGTCCACGGTGCGCCGTCCGGCATCGGCGCGTGGCACCGGCCAGCGGCCCGGCTCGCGCCTGGGGCGCGGCCACACGGCGGCGCGCTTCGCCGGGGCGAAGCTGACGCCCATGTCGCGGCGCGTGGCCATCAAGACGCTGCTGGTCAATCAGCGCCAGGCCAGCCCGCAGTCGCTGGCCAAGCACCTGCGCTACATCGAGCGCGATGGCGTGGGCCGCGATGGAGAGCCGGGCCAAGCCTACGGGCCGCAGACCGATGCCGCCGACCTCGACGCCTTCAAGGCACGCTGCGCCGACGACCGACACCATTTCCGCTTCATCCTCTCGCCCGAGGATGGCGCCGAGCTGGAAGACCTGCGCACCTACACGCGGCACCTCATGGGCCGCATGGAAGCCGACCTGGGCACGGGCCTCGATTGGGTGGCCGTCAACCACTGGAACACCGACAACCCGCACACGCACATAGTCGTGCGCGGGCGCGACGACACCGGCAAAGACCTCATCATTGCGGGCGACTACATCGC
>JAGOCV010000123.1 GCA_017998575.1 Burkholderiaceae bacterium | reverse complement strand
CGTCCATGGCGTGCTTTTCCTCGTCCACCACGATGGACGACACGTTGGCCGGGGCCAGCGCGCCGATCACGAACTGGGCCGGGTCTTCGGACCACAGCACGATGTCCACGCGCTCGCCGGCCAGCTCGTTGGTGACGGCGTTCACGCGCGTGCCGCGCACGCCCACGCAGGTGCCGATCGGGTCGACACGCTTGTCGTGGCTGAGCACGGCGATCTTGGCGCGGCTGCCGGGGTCACGGGCGCAGCTCTTGATCTCGAGCAGACCCTGTTCGATTTCGGGCACTTCGTTGCGGAACAGCTCGATCATGAACTCGGGCGCCGAGCGCGAGAGGATGATCGGCGCGCCGCGCAGCGTCAGGTCCACTTCCATGATCATGGCCCGCACGCGGTCGCCGCTGCGCAGGTTCTCCTTCGGGATCATCTCGCCGCGGCGCAGGCGGCCTTCGACGCGGCCGCTCTCGACGATGATGTCGCCCTTGTCCATGCGCTTGACCGTGCCGGTGAAGATCTTCTCGCCACGGCTCATGAAGTCGTTGAGCAGCATTTCACGCTCGGCGTCGCGGATCTTCTGCAGGATCACCTGCTTGGCGGCCATGGCGCCGATGCGGCCGATCGGCACCGATTCCACCGATTCCTCGATGTACTCGTCGACCTCGATGTCGGGCATTTCTTCCTTGGCTTCGAACAGGAGGATTTCCTGGTCGGGCAGTTGCAGGCCGGCCTCGTCGGGCACCACGTGCCAGCGGCGGAAGGTCTCGTAGACGCCGGTATCGCGGTCGATCGCCACGCGGATGTCGACCTCGCCTTCGTAGAGCTTCTTGGTGGCCTGGGCCAGTGCCGATTCGACGGCACCGAACACCACGTCGCGCTCGACGTTCTTCTCGCGCGAGATCGCTTCCACCAGCATCAACAGTTCGCGATTCATGTCACATCTCTCCTTGGCCTGGGCGCTGCGCGCGCCCCTTGAAATCAACGATCGGCGCCAGACGGGCCTCTTTCAGCTCATCCAGAACGAAACCCAGAACCTGCAACGGGGCCGGGGCCTTCTTGCGGCTGACGCGGCGCCCCGGATCGGGCGGCGGCTCGTCGCTCCAGACGATCTGCCAGCCCGCTTCGGCACGCTCGAGCGTGCCGCGGAATTTCTTTCGGTTGGGGGCCACCTGCCCGGCTGCGGCCGTTCCCATGGGGGCCTTGAGCGTGATGTCGATCACCTCGCCCGCGAAGCGCTCGAAATCGCGCTCGTTGCGCAGCGGACGATCGATCCCCGGCGAGGACACCTCGAGCCGGCGGTAATCGACGTCGTCCACCTCCAGCGCGAACTGCAGCTGGCGCGTGACTTTCTCGCAGTCTTCGACCGTGACGGGCAGCCCGGCGGGCGCCGCCGGATCCCAGGGCAGATCGATCGTGATGCGCAGCAAGCCGCCGGCGGAGCGCTCGATCTCCACCAGGTCGTAACCCAGACCGGTCACGGTTGTCTCAACGATTTGCTGCAGTGCCACCGACGCTTTGCCTTGCCCGTTTCAGATGAAAAATGGGGAACCCAAAAAACGAACGACCAATAAAAAACGGGCGGTGGTTAACAGCCCGTTTTGGTCGTAGCCTCGGATTATAGCCAGCAGGCCGTTGGTTTGCAACGCTTTGTCGCCGGCCCGGCACAGACGCGCCCTAGTGCGGCGGATCCTCTCCAGCAGCCTCGATCAGCCGGCGCGTGTAATCGTGGGCCGGCGCGCCCAGCACCTGGGCCACCGGGCCAGCCTCGACGATCCCGCCGTCTTTCATCACCATCACGTCGTGCGCCATGGCGCGCACCACCTCGATGTCATGGGTGATCAACAGGTAGGCCAGGCCGCGATCGCGCTGCAGGCGCTGAAGCAGCGCCAGCACCTGCTTCTGGATCGTGACGTCCAGCGCACTGGTGGGCTCGTCGAGCAACAGCAGCTTCGGCTCGAGAATCAGCGCGCGCGCGATCGCCAGCCGCTGGCGCTGGCCGCCCGAGAATTCGTGCGGATAGCGGTCGAGTAGCCCGGGAAACCCGGATTCGGTCAACCCGACGTCGGCCAGCGACGAGATGACGCGTTCGCGGCGACGCGCCGCCGACAGACCGGGCTCGTGCACCAGCAGCCCCTCGCCCACGATTTCTTCCACCGTCATGCGCGGCGAGAGCGAAGAATACGGATCCTGGAACACCACCTGCACCTGACGGCGCATGGCGCGGTCAGACGCGCTGCCCTGCCCCCACTGGCGACCGACCACCGTGAGCTCGCCGCCTGCAGCGCGTACCAGACCCAGCGCGGCCAGCGCCAGCGTGGACTTGCCGGAACCGGATTCACCCACCACGCCCAGCGTGCGGCCCGCAGCGATCGACAGGTCGGCGCCTTTCACAGCCACGAACTCGCCCTTGCGGAACCAGCCGGCCACCCCCGGTCTCGGCACCGGATACACCACCCGAAGCGCACGGGCGCGGGCGACTTCATCGCTGTTGGCTGGCGCCTCGACGACGTCGCGCACCGGGCGGCTTTCGATCAGCTTGCGCGTGTAAGCATGCTGCGGAGACGACAGCACCTGCGTCACCGTGCCCTGCTCCACGATGTGGCCGCGCTCCATCACGGCCACGCGGTCGGCGAAGCGGCGCACCAGGTTGAGGTCGTGCGTGATGAGCAGCATCGCCATGCCGTTCTTTTCCTGCAGGCGCCCGAGAAGGTCGAGGATCTGCTGGCGCAGCGTGACGTCGAGCGCCGTGGTCGGCTCGTCGGCCAGCAGCAGGCGCGGCTCGCCGGCCAGGGCCATGGCGATCATCGCCCGCTGGCGCTGCCCGCCCGAGAGCTGGTGCGGGTAGGCCCGGGCGCGCCGCTCGGGCTCGGGGATGCCGGTTTCGGCCAGCCGCTCGACCGCCACGCGCCAGGCCTCGGCACGCGTGGCACCGCGCTTGAGCTGCACGACCTCGGCGATCTGGTCGCCCACGGTGTAGAGCGGGTTGAGCGCAGTCATCGGCTCCTGGAAGATCATCGCGATGTCGCGCCCGCGCACGCCGCGCAGTTCACGCTCGGGCAACTGCAGCAGGTCACGCCCGCCGAACAGCGCCTGGCCCGACAGCCGCGCATTGAGCGCGAGCCGCAGCAGGCTGAGCGCACTCACCGTCTTGCCCGAGCCCGATTCGCCCACCAGCGCGAGCTTTTCGCCGGGCGCCAGCGAAAAGTCGATGCCATGAACGACCTCGTGCCCGCCGAAGGACACCGTGAGCCCGCGCACGTCGAGAAGCGGTCCGGGTACGGCGCTCATTGGTCGGCCTTCCGCGGATCGAGCGCATCGCGCAGCGCATCGCCCATGAAGGTGAGCAGCAGCAGCGTACCCACCAGCACGCCGAAGGTGGACAGCGAGATCCACCAGGCGTCGATGTTGTTCTTGCCCTGCGACAGCAACTCGCCCAGCGACGGCGTGCCCGGCGGCACGCCCAGCCCCAGAAAGTCGAGCGAGGTGAGCGCGAGGATGGCCGCGCTCATGCGGAACGGCAGGAAGGTGATGACCGGCGTCATGCTGTTGGGCAGGATGTGTTTCCACATGATCCGCCCGCTGCCCACGCCCAGGGCGCGCGCAGCCTTCACGTAGTCCATCTGCCGGTTGCGCAGGTACTCGGCGCGCACGTAGGCCGACAGCCCCATCCAGCCGAACAGCGACAGCAGCACCAGCAGCAGGCCCACGCTGGGCGTAAAGATGGCGGCGAAGATGATGAGCAGGTAGAGCTCGGGCATCGATTCCCAGATCTCGATGAGACGCTGGAAGGACAGGTCGATGCGCCCCGCGAAATAGCCCTGGATGGCGCCCGTGACGACGCCGATGACCACGCCGATGGTCGTCAGCGCCAGCCCGAACAGCACCGACAGCCTGAACCCGTAGATCAGCTGCGCCAGCAGGTCGCGGCCGCGGTCGTCGGTGCCCAGCAGGTTGTCGGCCGTCGGCCCCGCGGGGTTCGGCTCCCTGGCGAAGTAGTTGATCGTGCGCGAGCCATACGGAATCGGCGGATAGATCGCCCAGTTGCCGTCCTTGCTCAATTGTTCGCGGATGAAGGGATCGTGGTAGTCGGTGGGCGTCTCGAAATCGCCGCCGAAGGTCTTCTCGGAATAGTCGTTGAACAGCGGGAAGTACATCTGCCCCTCGTAGCGCAGGGCCAGCGGCCGGTCATTGGCGATGACCTCGGCGAACAGGCTGAGCACCAGCAGGGTGGAGAAAACCAGCAGGCTCCAGAAGCCCAGCCGGTTCTTGCGGAAGCGCCGCCAGGCACGCGCGCCGGGCGAAGCCGAGCGCTGCGGCGCGGGGGGCAGCGGGGCGTCAGTCGAACCGTACACGCGGGTCCACCAGTACGTAGCAGAGGTCGCTCAGCAGCTTGGTCACCAGGCCCAGCAGCGTGAACAGGTACAGCGTGCCCAGCACGACAGGGTAGTCGCGCCGGATCACGCTCTCATAGCTCAACAGGCCCAGGCCGTCGAGCGAGAACAGCGTCTCGATCAGCAGCGAGCCGGTGAAGAAGGCGCCGAGGAAGGCTGCCGGAAAGCCCGCGATGATGGGCATCAGCGCGTTGCGCATCACGTGTTTCCAGAGCACGCGGTTCTCGGGCAGGCCCTTGGCGCGCGCCGTCAGCACGTACTGCTTGCGGATTTCCTCGAGAAACGAATTCTTGGTCAGCATGGTGGTGACCGCGAAGCTGCCCACCACCATGGCCGTCACCGGCAGCGTGATGTGCCAGAGGTAATCGACGATCTTGCCGCCCCAACTGAGCTCATCCCAGTTGCTCGACGTGAGGCCGCGCAGCGGGAACCATTCGAGCTGGCCGCCGAACACCACCAGCAGCGCCACGCCCAGCACGAAGCCGGGAATGGCGTAGCCGACCAGCACGACGAGCGTGGTGATCAGGTCGAACCGCGACCCGGCGCGCACCGCCTTGGCCACGCCCAGCGGTACGGCGATCAGGTAGCTGATGAAGAACGTCCACAGGCCCAGGCTGATCGACACCGGCAGCTTCTCGCGCACCAGCTGCCACACGTCCTTGTTCTGGAAAAAGCTGCGCCCCAGGTCGAAGCGCATGAACTGGCCCAGCATCTGCCAGAAGCGCTCGGTGGCCGGCTTGTCGAAACCATAGAGCTTCTTGATCTCTTCGATGCGTCTGGGATCCACACCCTGGTTTCCGCGGTAGCTGGCGCCACCGGATTCGACGCCGCTGAAGCCGCGCGACTCGGCCAGGTACTGCTCCACCGGACCGCCCGGCACGAACTGCATCACGACGAACGTCACCAGCAGCACGCCGAACAGCGTGGGCAGCATGAGCAGCAGGCGTTTGGCGACGTAGGCAAGCATGGTGGCGATGTCCTGGGTGGCCGCGGTTAACGCGTCGCGCCTGCGGGCCGGGACCACCAGGTGCCCATCACCCAGTCTTCGCCGCCGGCGTAGGCGGGCATGGGCTCCTTGAAGGCCAGCCGCTGCGCGCTGTAGACCATGCGGTGGGCGGCCAGCGTCCACTGCGGAATGAGGTAGTGGCTGTGCATGACCACGCGATCCAGCGCGCGGCACGCCGGCAGGAGCTCGTTCTTGGTGCGGGCGCGCACGACGGCCGTCACCAGCGCGTCCACGGCCGGGTTCTTCACGCCCATGTAGTTGCCCGAGCTTTCGGTGTCGGCGGCCTTGCTGCCGAAGATTTCGGCCAGCGACTGGCCGGGGTTGTGCGTGCCGGGGAAGTTGATCGTCGTGATGTCGAACTCGAAACGGTCGAGCCGTTGCTGGTAGAGCGCGAAATCCACCGGCACGAACTTCAGCTGCACGCCGAGCTTCTCCAGGTTGCGCATCCATGGCGTCACGGTGCGCACGCCGCTGTCGCGGCTGTCGAGGTATTCGATGACGTAAGGCTCGCCCTTGGCGTTGCGCAGCGCGCCGTCGCGGTAAGTCCAGCCGGCTTCGGCCAGCAACGCCTGGGCGCGGCGAAGGTTGTCGCGCAGCGAATGGCCCTCCCCCGTGGTGCGGGGCGGCTCGTACATGGGGCCGAAGGCGGCGGCCGGGATGCGGCCGCGGAAGGGTTCGAGCAGCGCCTGCTCCTCGGCCGAGGGCAGGCCGGTGGCGGCGCAGTCGGTGTTGCCGAAAAGGTCGCGCACGCGCGGATAGCCGTTGTAGAACAGCTGCCGGTTCATCCATTCGTAATCGAGCGCCAGGCCCAGCGCCTCGCGCACGCGCGGGTCGGACAGGCGCTCGCGCCGGCTGTTGAGCACGTAGCTCTGGAAACCGGCCGGCTGGCGGTGCTGGAACTCGCGCTTGACCAGCTCGCCCGAATCGAACTTGCGGCCCTTCACCCGACGCGCCCAGTCGCCCGCCGAATAGAAAGTCATCATGTCGAACTCACCGGCCTTGAGCGCCTCCAGCCGTGCCGTGTTGTCGCGGTAGATCTTGACCGTGATGCGATCGAAGTTGTGCATGCCGCGCTTGACGGCCAGATCCTTCGCCCAGTAGTTGGCGTCGCGCACATAGGTGATGTCTCGCCCGAAGACCACCGGCCCGATCTTGTAGGGGCCGCTGCCGATCGGGACGTCCATCACCACCTGGTCGAACGGCTTGCCCTTGCCCCAGGCTTGGCTGAACACCGGCAGGCTGCCCACGGTGAGCGGCAGTTCCCGGTTGGGCTTGCGGAAGCGGAAGCGCACGGTGCGCGTGTCGATCACGTCGGCGCCCGCCACCTCTTCCAGAAGGGTGCGGTAGCCAGGCGTGGCGTGCGGGCCGATCAGCGTCTCGTAGCTGTGTTTGACGTCGGCCGCCTGCACGGGCGAGCCGTCGTGGAAGCGCGCCTCGCGCCGCAGGCGGAAGGTGACGCTCAGGCGGTCGGACGCCACCTCGACGTCCTCGGCCAGCAGTCCGTAGCCGGATGCCGTCTCGTCCATCGATCCGGTCAGCAGTGAATCGAACAGCATGCCCGCCAGATAGGCCGGCGGCGAGCCCTTGATGGTGAATGGGTTGTACTTGTCGAACGTGGAAAAGCGCAGGTTGCTCACCAGCCGCAGCTCGCCCCCCTTGGGCGCGGCCGGGTCGACGTAGTCGAATTGCGAGAAGCCCGGCGGGTATTTGAGGTCGTCCCAGAGGGCATAGCCGTGGGCCGCCCAGGCCGGGCCGGCCAGCATCCCCACGAGCAGAAACAGCAAACCTCGCATGCGACAATCCTGCCAGATTTTTTTCGAAAGACTCTCAATGGGCTTCCTCGCCGGCAAGAAATTGCTCATCACGGGCGTTCTGTCCAACCGCTCCATCGCCTACGGCATCGCACGCGCCTGCCACGAGCAAGGTGCCGAGCTCGCCTTCAGCTACGTTGGCGAGCGCTTCAAGGACCGCATCACCGAGTTCGCCGCCGATTTCGATTCGAACCTCATCTTCGATTGCGACGTGGGCGACGACGCGCAGATCGACAAGCTCTTCAAAGACCTCTCGGCCCACTGGCCCACCTTCGACGGCTTCGTGCACAGCATCGGCTACGCCCCGCGCGAAGCGATCGCGGGCGACTTCCTCGACGGGCTGTCTCGCGAAGGCTTCAAGGTGGCGCACGACATCAGCGCCTACAGCTTCCCGGCCATGGCCAAGGCCGCCCTGCCCTACCTCAATGCCAAGTCGGCCCTGCTCACGCTGACCTACCTGGGCGCCGTGCGCACCGTGCCCAACTACAACACCATGGGCCTGGCCAAGGCCTCGCTCGAAGCTTCGGTGCGCTATCTGGCCGAATCGCTCGGCCCGCGCGGCATGCGCGTCAACGGCATCTCGGCCGGCCCCATCAAGACGCTGGCCGCCAGCGGCATCAAGGGCTTCGGCAAGATCCTGTCGGTGGTGGCCGAGACCTCGCCCATCCGCCGCAACGTGACGATCGAGGACGTCGGCAATGTCGCCGCATTCCTGATGAGCGATCTGGCCGCCGGCGTTTCCGCCGAGATCACGTACGTGGACGGTGGCTTCAGCCAGACCGTGGGCGGCATCGCCGAGCCGGCCGAATCGGCCTGACGCCCTTCCCGCGCCCGCCCGCCTCATGACCACAGGCCGCCACGGCATCGCCCGTCGCGGCCTGCTTGCATGGGCGGCATCGCTGTGGCTCGCGCCGGCATGCCCGGCCCATGCGCAGGCCGCGCCGGTGATGCTGGCCGACGTCTACCGGCCGGGCATCGATCTGGCGGACTACTGGGTCAGCGAGAAGTACGACGGCCTGCGCGGCTACTGGGACGGCCATCGTCTCTGGACGCGCGGCGGCGAGCCCGTGAACGCCCCCGCGTGGTTCACTGCCGGCTGGCCGGCTGTGCCGATGGATGGCGAACTCTGGGCCGGACGGGGAAGCTTCGAGCACGCCACATCCACCGTGCGGCGCCTGCAGCCCGACGACGAGGCCTGGCGCGCGATGCGCTTCATGGTGTTCGACCTGCCCGCGCACGGCGGCCCGTTCGACGAACGTCTGGCGGCGCTGTTGGCCCTGCTGCACCCCTCGCCTTCCGCCTGGCTGCACGCCGTGCCACAGCGCAAGGTGGACAGCGACGCGGCCCTGCAGGCCCTGCTGCGCGAGGTGCTCGCCACCGGCGCCGAGGGCCTGATGCTGCACCGCGGTGCATCGGCCTACCGCGCCGAACGCAGCGACGACCTGCTCAAGCTCAAGACCCACGACGACGCCGATGCACGCGTAATCGGCCACCTGCCCGGCAAGGGCAAGTACACGGGCCTGCTAGGCGCGCTGCAGGTCGAGACGCCCGAAGGCCTGCGGTTTTCCATCGGCTCGGGCCTGACCGACGCACAGCGGCGCACACCGCCGCCCATCGGCAGCTGGATCAGCTACCGCTACCGGGGTCTGCACGACAGCGGGCTGCCGCGCTTCGCCACCTTCCTGCGCGAGCGGCCCGATCTGGCAGCGCGCTGAACGCCGCCCGGGTCCGCCCGTTCAGACCGTGCGGCCGAACGGGCCGTCGGAGCCCACCTGCACGAGGTTGCCCTCGTGCGCCAGCGGCTGGGGCTGCTTCACCGGCGTCTGCGCCACGCAGTCCGCGTAGTAGCGCACCTGGCCGCTCTCGTCTTCCAGCTCCACGAGGCCGTGGATGTCGGTCTCGAAGCCCGGGCACTTGGCGTTGAACTCGCGCGAGAACTTGAGGTAGTCGACGATCTTCCTGTTGAACACCTCGCCGGGGATCAGCAGCGGGATGCCCGGCGGGTACGGCGTGATCAGGCTGGTGGTGATGCGGCCTTCGAGGTGGTCGATCTCCACGCGCTCGGTCTTGCGGTGCGCGATGTGCGCGTAGGCATCGCTGGGCTTCATCGCCGGCTCGAGGTCCGAGAGGTACATCTCGGTCGTCAGGCGGGCGATGTCGTACTCGGCGTACATCTTGTGCACGTGCTGGCACAGGTCGCGCAGGCCCATGCGCTCGTAGCGCTTGTGCTGCTGGCAGAACTCCGGAAGGATGCGCCACATCGGCTGGTTCTTCTCGTAGTCGTCCTTGAACTGCTGCAGCGCTGTCAGCAGCGTGTTCCAGCGGCCCTTGGTGATGCCGATGGTGAACATGATGAAGAAGCTGTAGAGGCCCGTCTTCTCCACGATCACGCCGTGCTCGGCCAGGAACTTGGTCACGATGCTGGCCGGGATGCCGGTCTCGGCGAAGCTGCCGTCCATGTCGAGGCCGGGCGTGACGATGGTCGACTTGATCGGGTCGAGCATGTTGAAGCCGTCGGCCAGCTTACCGAAGCCGTGCCACTTCGCGTCGCGGTCTTCGCCCTTGATGATCCAGTCGTCGGCCGTGCCGATGCCTTCGTCGGCCAGCTTCTCGGGGCCCCAGACCTTGAACCACCAGTCGTTGGCGCCGAACTCGGCCTCGACCTGCCGCATGGCGCGGCGGAAGTCCAGCGCTTCCAGGATGCTCTCTTCCACCAGCGCGGTACCGCCGGGAGGCTCCATCATCGCGGCGGCCACGTCGCAGCTGGCGATGATCGCGTACTGCGGGCTGGTGCTGGTGTGCATCAGGAACGCTTCGTTGAACAGGTGGCGGTCGAGCTTGCGGTTGGTCGAATCCTGCACCAGCACGTGGCTGGCCTGGCTGATGCCGGCCAGCAGCTTGTGCGTGGACTGGGTGGAGAACACCAGCGATTCCTTGGGCCGCGCGCGCTTCTTGCCCATCGCGTGATAGGGGCCGTAGAACGGATGGAAGGCCGCGTGCGGCAGCCAGGCCTCGTCGAAGTGCAGCGTGTCGACGTAGCCGTCGAGCGCCTGCTTGATGGTCTCGGTGTTGTAGACCACGCCGTCGTAGGTGGACTGCGTGAGCGTGAGGATGCGCGGCTTGACCTTGTCGGCGTCCACGCCTTCGAGCAGTGGGTTGGCGCGGATCTTGGCCTTGATAGCCTCCACGTCGAATTCGCTGCGTGGGATCGGGCCGATGATGCCGAAGTGGTTGCGCGTGGGCTTCAGGAACACGGGAATGGCCCCGGTCATGATGATCGCGTGCAGATTCGACTTGTGGCAGTTGCGGTCCACCACCACCACGTCGCCCGGCGCCACCGTGTGGTGCCACACCATCTTGTTCGACGTGCTGGTGCCGTTGGTCACGAAGAAGCAGTGGTCGGCATTGAAGATGCGCGCGGCGTTGCGCTCGCTCTCGGCCACCGGGCCGGTGTGGTCGAGCAGCTGGCCGAGTTCTTCCACCGCGTTGCACACGTCGGCGCGCAGCATGTTCTCGCCGAAGAACTGGTGGAACATCTGGCCGACGGGGCTTTTGAGGAACGCCACGCCGCCCGAATGGCCGGGGCAGTGCCATGAGTACGAGCCGTCTTCAGCGTAGTCGAGCAGCGCCTTGAAGAACGGCGGC
>JAGOCV010000122.1 GCA_017998575.1 Burkholderiaceae bacterium | reverse complement strand
GGTGATCCCCATCGGCGCCGAGCCGCTGGCGCAGGCTTATGCCGGCCACCAGTTCGGCCATTTCAACCCGCAGCTCGGTGATGGGCGTGCGCTGCTTCTCGGCGAGGTCGTCGATCGCGTTGGGCGCCGCCGCGATATTCAGCTCAAGGGATCGGGGCCAACCGCGTTTTCGCGCAATGGCGATGGCATGGCGGCCCTTGGTCCAGTCCTCCGCGAATACATCGTGTCGGAGGCGTTTGCCGCGCTCGGCGTACCGGCAACACGGGCGCTTGCGGCGGTCGCAACAGGCGAAACCGTGATGCGCGAGACCATGCTGGAGCCGCTGCGCGAGACCGCCGCGGCGATCTCGGCCCGCCTGGCCAGCCGCGCCTAGGCGGCGCGGCGGCCGTGCATCACGGCTTGCGCGCGCCCACCACCAGCACGACGACGCCGGCCACGATGGCGCCGATGCTCAGCCACTGCGGGATGTTGACGGATTCGCGCTCCTTCACCGACAGCTCGACCGGGCCGAGCTGGGCCTTTTCGGTGTTCTTGGTGAAGCTGAAGCCACCGGTGAAAAAGCCGGCCAGGCCGAGAACGATGAGAACGATGCCTGCGATGCGTGTAGCTGTCATGATTTTTCCTCCTGCGCGGGGTGACAAGGGGCCGTCTGGCCCGGAGGCCGCGCCCGGCGCACGGCCTCCATGGGCCGCAATGTAGGAGCGGCCCCGCGCCATCCTCGTAGGACGCCGCGCCGACGCGATGTGGCGCGACGCCGCGTCGGCCGGCGCTCGAATGCACCCACGCAGCGGGGGCCGCGATGGCCGTGCTACGCTGCCCGCATCATGTTTTCCCCCTCGCAAGACGACGTCAGGCGCTTCTTCTGCTCGGTGCATGCCAAGCAGCAGGGCGGCAACGCCATGGAAGCCCTGGAGACGCTGGCGGGCCTCTGGACCGCCGAACATCCCGAATACCACGCCGAGCTGGCTGACGCAGAGGCCGCCGTCAAGCGCGTCTATGGCGGCGACGACGGCCACACCAACCCGTTCCTGCACCTGTCGATGCACCTGTCGATCAGCGAGCAGTGCTCCATCGACCAGCCGCGCGGCATCCGCCAGGCGGTGGAACTGCTGGCCGCACGGCGCGGCAGCCTGCACGACGCGCATCACGAAGCCATGGAATGCCTGGGCACCATGCTGTGGGAAGCGCAGCGCGCCGGCCGCGCGCCCGACGGCCACGCCTACGTCGACTGCGTACAGCGGCGCGCCACGCGCTGACGCGCCCGCGCCAGCCCCGCGTCAGCCGAGGATGGCCTTGACCTCCAGGTACTCCTCGAGCCCGAACACGCCGAACTCGCGCCCGTTGCCCGACTGCTTGTAGCCGCCGAACGGCAGGCTGCGGTCGAACACCGCCCCGTTGATGTAAACACGCCCCGCGCGGATGCGGTTGGCCACGGCACGCGCGCGCGCCGGGTCGCGCGACTGCACGAAGCCGGCCAGGCCGAACGGCGTGTCGTTGGCGATGGCGACAGCCTCGTCATCATCGTCGTAGCTGATGATCGACAGCACGGGGCCGAACACTTCCTCGCGCGCGATGCGCATCTGCGGCGTCACGTCGCCGAAAACCGTCGGCCGCACGTAGAAACCCTGGTCCACATGCTCCGGTCGGCCCGGGCCGCCGGCCACCAGGGTCGCGCCCTCGTCGATGGCCGACTGGATCAGCGCCTGCACCTTGTCGTACTGCGCCCGGCTCACCAGCGGCCCCATGGTCGAGGCCGGATCCATCGGGTCGCCCAGGCGGATGGCGGCGATGGCCTCGCGCGCCGCCTCGAACGCCGCATCGCGCTGCGCGCGCGGCACCAGCATGCGCGTGGGCGACTGGCAGTTCTGCCCGGCGTTGGTGTTGCAGGCGTGCACGCCGGCGATGACCGCCGCCTTCAGGTCGGCGTCGTCCAGGATGATGTTGGGCGACTTGCCGCCCAGCTCCTGCGCCACGCGCTTGACGGAATCGGCCGCGAGCTTGGCCACCTTCACCCCCGCGGCCGTCGAGCCGGTGAACGACACCATGTCGATGTCAGGATGCGAGGCAATGGCCTCGCCCACCGTGGGGCCGTCGCCATTGACGAGGTTGAACACACCCGGCGGCAACCCGGCCGCGTGCACGACCTCGGCGAACATCAGGGCCGACAGCGGTGCGATCTCGCTGGGCTTGAGCACCACGGTGCAGCCCGCGGCCAGTGCCGGTGCCACCTTCGATGCCACCTGGTTGAGCGGCCAGTTCCACGGCGTGATGAGGCCGCACACGCCGATGGGCTCACGCCGGATCAGGCCCGGGCCCATGCGCTCCTCGAACGGGAAATCCCTCAGCACACGCACCACTTCCTCGAAATGGAACAGCGCCACCGTGGCCTGCCGCTCGGTGGAGAACGTGATGGGCGAGCCCATCTCCTGCGTCATCGTGCGCGCCAGCTCGGGCAGTCGCGCGCGGAAGCCCTCGACGATCCGGTGCAGCCAGTCCAGACGCTGCGCCACGCTGGTCTGCGAGTACGTCTGGAAGGCGCGGCGCGCGGCAGCAACGGCGCGGTCCACATCGGCGCGCGAGCCCATGGAGATGCGCGCAAAGGGCTGCTCCGTCGCCGGGTTGATGACGTCGAGCGCAGACGGCGCAGCGGGGTCGACCCACGCGCCGTCGATGTAGAACTTCAGCTTGTCCATTGTCTCCACCAGGGAAGTTGTCGTGTCTTGGCCGCGCGCGCCCCTGCGCCATTGCGGTCTGCCGATCTTGCGCCCGCAGCCGCGCACGCTCCAACGGCTTTTTTCCAACTTTTCACACCGAGAAAACATGAGCCTGGCGAGGGCGACCGCCGGCCCGAAGGACACCGGCCGCGCGGGCGCGATGCGGCGCTGCACCACTTTTCATCGAATGAAAAGTCCGAAAAAGGCGGTTGTATGCACGCAGCTTCCTGACCAGACTGCGGGCACAACTACCTTGGAGACAACCATGAAGATCGGCACCTTTCCGCGCGCCATCGGCCTGGCGCTGGGGCTCTGCCTCGCGCAGGCCACCGTACACGCCCAGTCGGACTGGCCCACCAAGCCCGTGCGCATCGTCGCTTCGTTCGCGCCGGGCGGCAGCTCCGATCTGGTGGCGCGTCAGATCGCACAGCACCTGAGCACGCGTTACGGCCAGCAGTTCGTGGTGGAAAACCGCGCGGGTGCCGGTGGCAACATCGGCGTCGACTTCGTGGCCAAGGCCCCGCCGGACGGCTATATCCTGGGCCTGGCCACCTCCGGCCCGCTGGCCAACAACAAGTCGCTCTACAACCCGATGCCGTTCGACGCCGAGAAGGATCTCTCGCCGATCGCGCTGGTGGGCGAGATTCCGCTGGTGATCGCGGTCAACCCAGCCGTGAAGGCGAACACGCTCGCCGAGTTCGTGGCGCAGAGCAAGTCGGCGCCCAACGCGCTCTCGGTGGGCAACCCGGGCAATGGCACCATCGGCCACCTGGCCACCGAGTACCTGCGCATCAATAGCAGCGCCAAGCTGCAGTCGGTGCCGTACAAGGGCGATTCGCCCGCGATGACGGATGCCATCAGCGGGTCGGTCGACGGCGTGTCGGCACCCGTGACCTCGCTGGTTGCCAACATCCAGGGCAACAAGCTCAAGGCGCTGGCCGTGACGGCGAAGGCGCGCTCGGCCAGCCTGCCCAACGTTCCCACGGCCGCCGAGCAGGGCATCCCGCTCGAAGCCACGGTGTGGAGCGCGATGGTGGGCCCGGCCGGACTGCCCAAGGCCATCGTCGATTCGCTCAACAGCGAGATCAACAAGTACACCAGCTCTGCCGAAGGCAAGGCCAAGCTGGCTTCGCTGGGCATGACGCCGCTGGCGGGCACGCCGGCGCAGCTCAACGAGCTGATGGTGACCGAAGCCGCGAAGTGGAAGAAGGTCGTCGAGGCCGCGAAGATCTCGATGCAATGACAGCAGCGGCCCCGTCATCGCACGACAGCGCGCCGGGCGTGCGCTACCTCGAGGACTTCGTCGTGGGCGAGCGCTGGATCAGCGCGCCCACGCCCGTGAGCGCCGAGGACATCATCGCCTTCGCGCGTGCCAACGATCCGCAGCCCATGCACACCGATCCCGAGTGGGCGCGCACCGGCCCCTTCAAGGGGCTGATCGCCAGCGGCTGGCAGATCGCGGCGCTGTCGATGCGCGTGTTCGTGCAGTCGGGCGGCTACGGCCGCACGCCGGTGGTGGGCATGGGCATCGACGAGCTGCGCTGGCGCAAGCCGGTGCGCGCGGGCGACGTGCTCACGGTGGAGCGCGAGGTCGCGGCCGTCGAACGTTCGCAGTCGCGGCCCGACCAGGGCACGATCCGCACGCAGGTGACGGTGCGCAACCAGGACGGCGACGCCGTGATGACGCTCTCCACGCTCGGCCGCGTGCCCGCGCGTCCGGGCGACGGCGCCGCGTCCTGAGCGGGCGCGGCCGCCCGCCGCGACCGGCCTTTTTCCTTTCACTCAAGCGAGTTCCATGGTCATCCTCGAGCAACCCCGAGACATCGCCGCCTGGGTCGGGCGGGAGATCGGCGTCAGCGACTGGCTGACGATCGATCAGGAGCGGATCAGCACCTTCGCGCGCATCACGGGCGACGATTTCTGGATCCACGTCGACACCGAGCGCGCGGCGCGCGAAATGCCCGGCGGCCGCACGATCGCGCACGGCTTCCTCACGCTGTCGCTCATTCCCTATCTCGTGCGCTCCGTCTATGCCATCCGACGGCGCGGCAAGGGGCTGAACTACGGCTCCAACCGCGTGCGCTACGTGAGCCCCGTGCCGGTGGATTCGCGCGTGCGCCTGCGCCAGACGATCAAGGCGGCCGATCCCGTCGAGGGCGGCATGCGCATCACGTCGGATTGCGTGATCGAGATCGAAGGCCAGCCCAAGCCGGCCGTGGTGGCCGAATTCCTGATGGTGGTCTATGACGAGTGATTCCGCAGCGGTCGGCAGCGCGCCGGCCTTCGAACCGTTTCCCGACCTGATCCGCCGGCACGCGCAGGCGCGTGGCGATCAACCGGCCTTCGTCATTGATGGCGACGCGATGACATGGCGACAGCTGGCCACGGACATGGGCCGCGTGGCGTCGGCCTGCCGCGCGCTGCCGCTCGCCGAAGGCGACACGGTGGCGCTGTACGCCTCGATGGCGCCCGAGGTGATCGCCACCTTCTTCGGCGTGATCGACGCAGCCGCATGCATCGTGCCGCTGGCCACATCCGCCACGCCCGCCTCGGTGCTGTCGATGCTGCGCGATTGCCGCGCCAAGGTGCTGGTGGCCACGGCCGACGTGCACGCCACGCTCGCCCCGATCGAGGAAACCCTGCGCGGCGAACTTGCCGGCCGCCTCGTCGCCATCGGCTTCGACGCTCCGGGCTGGACCGCGTGGGACGCCTGGACGCAGGCCCCTGCCACGGCAGGCGCACCGGCAGCGCTCGGACCGGAGCAGGACTTCAACATCATCTACAGCTCGGGCACCACCGGCACGCCCAAGGGCATCCTGCACCGGCACGGCATGCGCCACCGGCAGGCGGCGCGGCGCAGCTTCGGGCTGGACACGGGCAGCGTGATGCTGCTGTCGACGCCGATCTACTCCAACACCACGCTGCAGCCCATGCTGGCCACCGTGGCAGCCGGCGGCACCTGCGTGCTGATGAAGAAGTTCAGCGCCGCCGGCTTCCTGGCGCTGTGCCAGCGGCACCGCGTGACGCACACGATGCTGGTGCCGGTGCAGTACCAGCGCATCCTCGACCACTCGGACTTCGCCGCCACCGATCTCTCGTCTTTCGTGATGAAGCAGAGCACGGGCGCGCCGCTGGACGCCGGCATGAAGCAGCGCATCGTGCAGGCCTGGCCCGGCACGCTGCGCGAGATCTACGGCATGACCGAGGGCGGCGTGTCGTGCGTGCTCGACGTCAACCAGCACCCCGACAAGCTCGACACCGTGGGCCGCCCGCCGCCCGATCACGACCTGCGCATCGTCGACGACGAGGGCCGCGAGCTCGGTCCCGGCGAGACCGGCGAGATCGTCGGCCGCTCGCCCTACATGATGGCCGGCTACTACGGCCGGCCCGACGCCACGCAGGCGTTCTACTGGCGCGATGCCGCGGGCAACGTATTCCACCGCAGCGGCGATATCGGCCGCTTCGATGCCGACGGCTTCCTCAGGCTGCTCGACCGCAAGAAGGACATGATCATCTCGGGCGGCTTCAACATCTACGCGGCCGATCTCGAGTCCATCCTGGCCGCGCACCCCGCCGTGCGCGAGGCCACCGTGATCGGCGTTCCCAGCGCGCAGTGGGGCGAGACGCCGCTGGCCATCGTCGTGCCCGTACAGGGCAGCGACGTCACCGGGCAGCAGTTGCTCGAATGGACCAACGCCCAGGTCGGCCGGACGCAGCGGCTGTCGGCCGTGGAATTGCGCGGCGAGATCCCGCGATCGGCGCTGGGCAAGGTGCTCAAGCGCGAGCTGCGGCAACCTTACTGGGACGGCGGCAGCGGCGCCGCAGCCCCCACGGACACGACAGGAGCACATCGATGAGGCAATCCACGAACGAGCTGGCCGGCCAGGTGGCCTGGGTGCACGGCGCCTATGGCGCCGTGGGGCTGGCGATCGCGCAGGAACTGGTGCGCGCAGGCGCGCGGGTCGTGCTTTCGGGCCGTGACCCCGCCGCCACGAACGACGCCGCCGCGCAGTGCGGCGACGCTTCGCAGGCCGAGGCTCTGGCCGTCGACATCACGCGCGACGAAGAGGTGTACGCCGCGGCTGCCCAGATCGAGGAGCGCCACGGCCGCATCGACATCCTGGTGAATTCCGCGGGCGTGAACCCGTCGAAGCGGCACTTCCGCGACCTCTCGGTGCAAGACTGGAAGAACACCGTGGACGTCAACCTCTCGGGCATGTTCTACACCTGCCAGGCCACGCTGCGCGGCATGCGCGAGCGCAAGAGCGGCGTCATCGTCAACATCTCGTCCTGGACAGGCCGCTTCGCTGCCTACTTCGGCGGCCCGGCCTACACCTCCACCAAGCGCGCGACGCTGGCGCTGACCGAGATGATCAACATGGAGGAATGCATCCACGGCATCCGCGCGACCTCCATCGCGCCCGCGGGCATCGACACCCCCATCCTCAACAAGCGGGCCAAGCCGCCCACGCCCGAAGTGCGTGCCGCGCTGCTCAAGCCGCAGGACCTCGCCGACATGACGCGCTACATCGCCGGCCTGCCGCCGCATGTCTGCATCAACGAGATCCTCATGAGCCCCACGCTCAACAGCAACTACCTGGGCGAGTTCGAGACGCAGAAGCGGCCGCCCGCCGCATCGGCATGACCGCACCCGACGCTCCCGGACTTCCCCCCGCCGCCGCCGACCTGCTGCGCCGGCTGCAGGCACGCGGCGCGGTGCGCGACTTCCGGCCCGACCCGGTGCCCGAGCCCTGGCTGGACGCCCTGCTGGCCGCCGGCCAGCGCGCGCCCACCTCGTCCAACCTCCAGGCCTGCAGCGTGATCGTGGTGCGCGATGCGCAGTTGCGCGAACGGCTGGCGGCGCTGGCCAGCAACCAGCGTCATGTGGCCGACTGCCCGGTGTTCCTGGTCTTCTGCGCCGACCTCTCGCGCGTCGCGCTGGCCTGCGAGGCACAGGGCGCAGCGATGGACGACACGCTGGAGTTGGGTCTTGTGGCCAGCATCGATGCCGCCCTGGTGGCCATGACACTGGCGACGGCGGCCGAAACCATGGGCCTGGCGAGCGTGTTCATCGGCGCGTTGCGCAACCACCCGCGGGAAGTGGCCGGCCTGCTCGGGCTGCCGCCGCGCGCCTTCGCGGCCTTCGGCCTGTGCCTGGGCTGGCCCCGCACGCCGCCCGTGCCCAAGCCACGCCTGCCACGCGCCGCCTTCGTCCACGAAAACCGGTACGACAGCAGCGTGAGCGCCGCGGCGCTGGCGGACTACGACCGCGAACTGGCCGGCCACTACCGCGCCAGGGGAAAGGAAACCACCGACGACTCGTGGAGCCGCGCCACGGGCCGGAAGTTCTCGGTGGGGCGCCGCCGCGCGCTCAGGGACGAACTGGCGGCGCTGGGCCTCAGGATGGAGTGAGGCCCGACCATTGAAAAAGCCGCCCGAGGGCGGCTTTTTTTCAGGCGAGAGTGCCGGATCGTTCAGCGGCGCAGCGGGCCGACCGGGCTCTGCGGCACGATCTTCAGATCGCCCGGCAGCGAGCCCAGGTAGTTGGCCATGGCCTTGAGTTCGGCATTGGAGAACTGCTTGGCCACGCCGGCCATCACGCCGTTGGAGCGGCCCACCATCTGGTTGCCTTCGGTCTTGTAGGCCTTGAGCGCGACGAACAGGTAGTCGGCGTTCTGGCCGGCGATCTTGGGCGTCATCGGATCGATGGGCTTGGCGAAGTTGGCGCCGTGGCACGACACGCACAGGCCCTTCTGCAGCAGCGCGCCCACGGCGGCCGAGGGCTCACGCGCGGCGGCCGGCAACTCGACGGACTTGTCGGCGCCGTGCTGGGCATAGTAGGCCGCGACATCGGCGATGTCCTGCTCGGTCAGCGAATCGGCGATGCCGCGCATGGTCGGGTGCTTGCGGTCACCCTTCTTGTAGGCATTGAGCGCGGCCGCGATGTACGGCGCACTCTGGCCCGAGATCTTGGGCACCTTGTACACCTCGGGGAAGGTGGCCTGGTAGCCCTGGATGCCGTGGCAGCCAATGCACATGGCGATTTTGCTCTGGCCAGCCGCCACGTCTCCGGTGACGGGCTGGGCTTGCGCCACGCCGGTCGCAAGAGCGACAGCGAGGCCATACATCGTGGTCAACAACTTGTTCATTTTGCGCGCACAATCCGGTGAGTGTTTCACACTTGGAATCAACCTTCGATTATATGGGCCGCCGCCGGGTGACCCGCCATCCGTAACTTCCATGAAATTTACAGGCTCCGAGAACTACGTCGCCACGCGTGACCTGATGCTGGCCGTGAACGCCGCCATCACGCTCAAGCGCCCGCTGCTGGTCAAGGGCGAGCCCGGCACCGGCAAGACCATGCTCGCCGAGGAAGTCTCCACTGCGCTGGGCCTGCCGCTGCTGCAGTGGCACATCAAATCCACCACCAAGGCGCAGCAGGGCCTGTACGAATACGACGCGGTGAGCAGGCTGCGCGATTCGCAACTTGGCGACGAGAAGGTCAAGGACATCCAGAACTACATCGTCAAGGGTGTGCTGTGGCAGGCCTTCACGGCCGACCAGCCCGTGGCGCTGCTGATCGACGAAATCGACAAGGCCGACATCGAGTTCCCCAACGACCTGCTGCGTGAACTCGACCGCATGGAGTTCTACTGCTACGAGACGCGCGAGCTGATCCGCGCGAAGCACCGTCCGCTGGTGTTCATCACCTCCAACAACGAGAAAGAGCTGCCCGACGCCTTCCTGCGCCGCTGCTTCTTCCACTACATCAAGTTCCCCGAAGCCGAGACGATGAAGCAGATCGTCGCGGTGCACTTCCCCACGCTCAAGCAGGACCTGCTGGCCGCCGCGCTCAAGACCTTCTACGACGTGCGAAACCTGCCGGGCCTCAAGAAGAAACCGTCCACGTCGGAGCTGCTCGACTGGCTCAAGCTGCTGGTGGCCGAGGACATTCCGCTGGCCGCACTGCAGAGCAGTGACGACAAGGTCGCCATCCCGCCGCTGGTGGGCGCGCTGCTCAAGAACGAGCAGGACACCACACTGTTCGAGAAGCTGGTGTTCATGCAGCGCAACAACCGCTGAGGCGCGCATGGCCCGCAAGCCCCGCCCCGAGACGACCGGCTCCACCCCCGCGCCCGCCGCGAAGCCCGCCTCGCCTTCGCCTCATTCCAACCGCCAGCTGCTGGTGCTGGGCGTGGCCCAGGCCGTGGGCTTCTTCGCCGGCGCGGTGCTCGGCCGCGGCCTGGGCATGCTGCTGGGGCTCGATGCGTTCGCGCCCGAGGGCTACAGCGGCCGCGCCATCGCCGGCATCGCGCTGATCGGCCTGGGCGGCGGCGCGGGCGTGCAGGCGGCGCGCCTGTGGTACGTCCGCCGCCACGGCGATCCGAAGGTCTGAGCCGCCCGCTTCCCATTTCTCACGCGTCCCGGAGTCCATCATGGCGTTCATCGATCCCGTCACGCTCACCGGCCGCCATCACGTGGTGCTCGAGCCCCTGGGCCGCGAGCACGAGGCCGATCTGTTCGAAGCCGCGCGCGATGGCGAGTTGTGGAAACTCTGGTACACCAGCGTCGCCTCGCCCGACAGCGTGGTCGACTACGTGCAGACCGCCCTGCGCATGCAGAAGGAACAGGGCGCCCTGCCCTTCGTGGTGCGGCGCAAGTCCGACGGCCACATCGTCGGCTCCACGCGCTTCTTCAACGTCGATGCGAAGAACCGCCGCGTCGAGATCGGCTACACGTGGTACAGCCGCTCGGCCCAGCGCACCGGCATCAATACCGAAGCCAAGCTCATCATGCTCAAGCATGCGTTCGAGCAGCTCGACTGCATCGCGGTGGAGTTCCGAACGCACTGGTTCAATTTCCAGAGCCGCGCCGCCATCGCGCGGCTGGGTGCGCGGCAGGACGGCGTGCTGCGCAACCACCAGATCGCCGCCAACGGCACGCTGCGCGACACCGTGGTGTTCAGCATCATCCAGAGCGAATGGCCCACGGTGCTGGCGCATCTGCGCTCGCTGCTCGACCGGCATCCTTCCGGAAGCACGGCGTAAGCAAAGGATTCCATCCGGGACAGCGGCCGGCGCCCTTCCGATAATCGGCGGCTGACCCCGCGCCACCGCCTCCCCCGACCGACGCCCAGGAGCACCGCATGC
>JAGOCV010000413.1 GCA_017998575.1 Burkholderiaceae bacterium | reverse complement strand
TGGCGGCCGACAATTACCTTGAGCGCTCAGCGACAACTATCGTGAGCGGTTGACGCAGGCCGCCGGGGCGCGTTTTGCGGGTGGGTTCCTACAGTGGCTGGCTTCCAGAGGGAGGCGGCCACGGTGCCCGGCAAACGCATAACGGACCTGCAAGTGAGCAAGTACAAGGAACTCAGAGGCAAGCACGGCCAGGAGGCCGCGGCCGCCAAGACCGGCATCAGCGTGGCCAGCGCGCGGCGGCTGGAATCGGCGGTGGTGCTGCCCTCGCAACGGCCACCACGGCACTGGCGCACCCGCGCCGACCCGCTGGCCGAGGTGTGGGCTACCGAGGTGGTGCCGATGTTGGAAGGGGCGCCCGCGCTGATGGCCGTGACGGTGCTGGAGGAACTGCAGCGCCGCCACCCTGAGCGGTTTGCCGATGCGGTGCTGCGCACGCTGCAGCGGCGCGTCAGCCAGTGGCGGGCCGAGCACGGTGGCGAGCGCGAGATCTACTTCGCACAGGAGCACCCGCCGGGCCGGCTGGGCCTGTCTGACTTCACCGTGGCCGACGAGTTGGGCATCAGCCTGGGCGGGCTGGCCTTCCCGCACCGGCTGTACCAGTTTGCGCTGGCCCACAGTGGCTGGCGCCATGCGCGGGTGGTGCTGGGTGGCGAGAGCTTCCAGAGCCTGGCCACGGGTCTGCAGGACGCGCTGTGGATGGCCGGCGGTGTGCCGCAAGAGCACCGCACCGACAGCCTGTCGGCGGCCTTCAACAACCTGGCCGAGCGCGAGGAGCTGACCACCCGTTACCAGGCCCTGTGCGAGCACTACGGCATGCGGCCCACGCGCAACAACACCGGCGTGAGCCACGAGAACGGTGCCATCGAAGCGCGCCAGGGCAGCTTGAAGCGCGGGCTGGACCAGGCCCTGCTGCTGCGCGGCAGCCGTGAGTTCGATGACCTGCCGGCCTACGAGCAGTTCGTGGCCGAGACGGTGCGACGGCTCAACGCCCGCTGCGCACGGGCCTGGGAGGCCGAGCGAGGCAGCCTGCAAGCCCTGCCGGCACGGCGCACCGCAGACTTCGAGGAGGTGGATGCGCGGGTCAGCAAGTTCGGCGTGTTCAGCGCCAAGAGCGTGCTGTACAGCGTGCCCTCGCGCCTGGCCGGCCACCGGCTGAAGGTGCGGCTGCACAGCACGCACCTGGACGCCTGGCTGGGCGGGGTGAAGGTCTTCGAGTGCGAGCGCCTGCGCGCCAGCACGACCGAGCGCCACCCCAAGCGCATCGACTGGCGCCACATGCTGCCGGGTCTCAAGCGCAAGCCCGGCGCCTTCGCCCGTTGGGTGCTGCGTGATGCGATGTTCCCGCGCAGCGAGTACGCCCAGACCTGGGCCCACATCAGCCAGGCCCTGCCCGAGCGGGCGGCCTGCCGATTGATGGTGGATCTGCTGGACCTGGCTGACCGCGCCAACGTGGTGGCGGAGTTGGGCATCGAGCTGGCCGCGCTGCTGGCCCGGGGCGAACTGCCGGACATCGATGCACTCAAGGACCGGTTCGCGCCGCGGCCCGCTGAGATGCCAGAGGTGGTCGTGGTGCTGCCCTCGGCGGCGGTGTACGACGACCTGCTGGAGGCGGCATGAGCAGCGGCACAACCGGCGCACCGACCGCCGACGCCAGCGGATCAAGCGCAGCGGTGCCGCTGATGCTCACCGAGCTGCGCCTGCCCACCATGAAGCGCTTGTGGGCCGATCTGGCTGCGCAGTCCAACCGGGAGGGCTGGCCGGCCGAACGGCTGCTGCACACGCTGCTGGGCCATGAGATGGCCGAGCGGGAAACGCGGCGCCTGGCCAGGGCGCGCGCCGACAGCCAACTGCCACCGGGCAAGAACCTGGCGGACTTCGACTTCGCGGCGGTGCCCTCCGTCTCCAAGGCGCATGTGATGGCGCTGGCCGAGGCCGACAGCTGGATTGCCCAAGGCCACAACTTGCTGGCCTTCGGCCCGCCGGGCACCGGCAAGACGCATCTGCTGGCAGCCATCGGCCATGCGCTGATCGACCGCGGCCTGAAAGTGCTGTTCGTGCGCACCAGCGAGTTGGTACAGCGCCTGCAGGCCGCACGACGTGACCTGCGCCTGCCGGCCGAACTTGCCAAGCTCGACCGCTTCGACCTGATCATCCTGGACGACCTGAGCTACGCCCGGCGCGACCAGGCGGAGACCTCAGTGCTGTTCGAGCTGATCGCCGAACGCTACGAACGCAGGAGCCTGGCCATCACCGCCAACGCACCGTTCTCGGCCTGGGACGAAGTCTTCCCGGACAAGGCGATGACGGTGGCCGCCGTGGACCGGCTTGTGCACCACTCGACCATCCTGGAGATGAACGTGGACAGCTACCGACGCCGCACTGCGTTGCCGGCGCGCCGGCAACGCAGCGCACCCCCAACACCTTGATCAACGCCCACCCGCACCGCTCAAGATAGTTGACGCTGACAGCTCAGGATAGTTGACGCCGGGCACTCTTCCAGCGCCGGCGTCGGTGTTGCGCCTTCCGACAGTTCGTAGGAGCCCTCGCAGCGGCCGATGTACTTCGCGTATGCCGACTTCTTGGTCTGCTGTGTCGGCGTGTTGTAGTCCGCTTCCAGCGTGCGCTGGATGAGCTCCACGTTACGTTCCGACAGCCGTTCTGACCGATTGCCGCGGTCCCTGTCGCGGTCGATCAGCCGCAGCAGCTTGTCGATCAGACTTACAGCGCCGGCGGTCTGCGCTCTGAATCGGGAGATGCTCCGTCCCGAGAACTTCGTCGATTGCCCGCTCTCCGCAGCCTCTAGCTTCTCGCGGGCCTTCTCGATCGCCGCTTGCGGGTAGTCGGCGAGCAGGTTGGTCCGCTCTGCAGGGCGTAGTGCATCCCCGGTGAGCACGCCCTTCTTTCGCAGCGCGTGAATCTCGTCCATCGAGCGCACTTCCTCGCGGTTGTACTT
>JAGOCV010000412.1 GCA_017998575.1 Burkholderiaceae bacterium | reverse complement strand
CCTCGAGGTCGGCCACGCTGGCGTTGCGCGCGGCCTCGAAGGCGCAGCGGCCCTCCAGCAGCGCGATCACCGGGAAGATCTCGTCGAGGTCTTTCTCGGTTACTTCATTGACGAAGCAGCCGCGGCGCGGCTCGTGGCGCAGCAGGCCTTCGGCCGTGAGCACCTTGAGCGCCTCGCGCAGCGGCGTGCGCGAGATCGAAAGCTTCTCGCACAGCGCGGCTTCGTCGAGGAAGCTGCCGGGTGGTAGCTCGCCGCTGAAGATGTGCTCGCGCAGGCGCGAGGCCACTTCGTCGTGCAGTGACTGGGGAGCGGGAGCGGAGGAAACGACGCGCATGATTTCAAGTAATTACGCGTAATTATGAAAGCCGGGATGCCGGACGGCAAGGCCGAAGGCCCACGCCATCGTCGGTGTTTGCCCTAGGCGGGCCGCCGCGCATCTGGCGCGGCGCCGCCCCTCGGGCGGGGCTGGCTCAGGGCGTCTGCGGCTGTCGGCGCGCCCACGCCCACAGCGCCACGCCGGCTGCCACCATGGGCAAACTCAGCCACTGGCCCATGCTCATGCCCAGCGTGAGGATGCCCAGGAAGTCGTCGGGTTCGCGGAAGTATTCCGCAATGAAGCGGAAGCTGCCGTAGCCCACCAGGAAGGCTGCGCTCACCTCGCCGCGCAGGCGCGGCCGGCGCGCGTAAAGCCACAGCAGCACGAACAGCAGCAGGCCTTCGAGCAGGAACTGGTAGACCTGCGACGGGTGGCGCGGCATCGCCGAGCCGCTCTGCGGAAACACCATGCCCCAGGGCAGATCAGGGCTCGAGAACCGGCCCCACAGTTCGCCGTTGATGAAGTTGCCCACCCGGCCCGCCGCCAGGCCTGTCGGCACGCATGGCGCGATGAAGTCCGTCACCTCCAGCCACGGCTTGCGGCGCGAGCGGGCAAACCACAGCATGGCCACGAACACGCCCAGCATGCCGCCATGGAAGCTCATGCCGCCCTGCGAGATGTAGAACACCTCGTGCGGGTGCGCCAGGTAGTAGCCGGGCTTGTAGAAGAGGCAGTAGCCCAGCCGGCCGCCCGCGATCACGCCGGCCACGCCGAGGAACAGCATGTCCTCCACGTCGCGCCGGCTCCAGCCGCGGCCTTCGGGCATGGAGGCGTAGGGCTCGTGGCGCAGCCGCCGGATGCCCAGCAGCATGAAGGCCGCGAAGGCGACCAGGTAGGTGATGCCGTACCAGTGCACGGCGATGGGCCCGATCTGGATGGCGACCGGGTCGATCTGGGGGTACATCAGCATGGCGGGTATTGTGACGTGACGGGCTGACGGCCTCAGCCTGCGAAGCCGCCTTCGTCGATGAAGCGTTGCTCTTCGGGCGTGGTGGCGCGACCCAGCATGGGATTGCGGTGCGGAAAGCGGCCAAAGCGCGCCACGATGTCGCGGTGTTCGCGGGCGAACGGCAGGCTGTCCCCGCCCAGGGACTCGAAGAGAGCGACACAGCGCTCCTGATCGACCAGCGATTCGGAGTGCATGAAGGGCATGTAGCAGAACGGGCGCAACAGCGGCTCGATGTCCGCATCGAACCCGCGTTCGAGCGTCTGCCGCGCGAAATGCAGCGCCAGCGGATCGGTGGCGTACATGTGGCCGCTGCCGCGGAAGCAGTTGCGCGGGTACTGGTCGAGCAGCAGCAGGAGCGCCAGCGCGCCCTCGGGCGTTGCCGCCCAGTCGTCGAGTTCGCGGCGCGCGGCCGCAAAGTGCAGCTGCCGGCAATGGTCGCCAAAGGCGGCGTCGAAGGCCGCGTCCTTGCGGAACCAGGCTTCGCGCCCGGCCCGGCGCCAGAAGGCGATGACGTCGGCGGCAGTGGTGGCGGCAGTCGCCGTGGTGGCGGGAGAAGCGGCGGTCAAGGAAGGGCTCCTGCGGAACAAGGGCCCGACTCTAAACCTGACGCCATGGACGGGCGGCGCGGGGGGTGATTGGACAGATGGCGCGGGCTGCGCACAATGGCTGCGGCAACAACCCCGACGAGACACTCCCATGAGCACGAAACCCCTGCAGATCAACCGCCGCAGCGCCAACATCACCGAAGGCAAGGCGCGCGCGTCCAACCGTTCCATGTTCTACGGCATGGGCTACACCGAAGGCGACTTCAGGAAGCCCATGGTGGGCGTGGCCAACGGCCACAGCACCATCACGCCCTGCAACTCGGGCCTGCAGAAGCTGGCCGACGCGGCCATCGAAGGCATCCAGGAAGCCGGCGGCAATGCGCAAGTGTTCGGCGTGCCCACCATCTCCGACGGTATGTCGATGGGCACCGAGGGCATGAAATACAGCCTGGTCAGCCGCGAGGTCATCAGTGACTGCATCGAGACCTGCGTGCAGGGACAGTGGATGGACGGCGTGGTCGTCGTCGGCGGCTGTGACAAGAACATGCCCGGCGGCATGATGGGCATGCTGCGCGCCAACGTGCCGGCCATCTACGTCTATGGCGGCACCATCCTGCCGGGCCGCTGGAAGGGGCAGGATCTCAACATCGTGAGCGTGTTCGAGGCCGTGGGCCAGAACGCCGCCGGCAAGATCAGCGACCAGGAACTCAAGGACATCGAGCAGCACGCCATTCCCGGCACCGGCTCGTGCGGCGGCATGTACACCGCCAACACCATGTCGTCGGCCTTCGAGGCGCTGGGGATGAGCCTGCCCTACTCGTCCACCATGGCCAATCCGCACGACGAGAAGCAGAACTCGGCGAAAGAGTCGGCCAAGGTGCTGATCGAGGCCATCAAGAAGGACATCAAGCCGCGCGACATCGTGACGCGCCAATCCATCGAGAACGCCGTGGCCGTCATCATGGCCACAGGCGGCTCGACCAACGCGGTGCTGCACTTCCTGGCGATCGCGCATGCGGCCGAGGTCGAATGGACCATCGACGACTTCGAGCGCATGCGCAAGAAAATTCCCGTGCTGTGCGACCTCAAGCC
>JAGOCV010000411.1 GCA_017998575.1 Burkholderiaceae bacterium | reverse complement strand
CTTACTGGGAGGTTCCCACCCTCGTGCAACGCCTGTGCGGCATCTGCCCGGTCAGCCACCTGCTGGCTGCCAGCAAGGCCTGCGATGCCTTCGTGATCGGCCACGCAAGCCTCACACCCACCGCCGAAAAGCTGCGCCGCCTGCTGCACTTCGCGCAGGTGCTGCAGTCCAACGCCCTGCACTTCTTCCACCTCGCCTCGCCCGACCTGCTCTTTGGCTTTGACGACGCCGTGGCCCACCGCAACATCGTCGGCGTGCTGCAAGACGAACGCGAGCTGGGCCTGCAAGGCATCCGCATGCGCAAGTACGGGCAGGAGATCATCCGCCTGCTCACCGGCAAACGCGTGCACGGCACCGGCTCCGTCCCCGGCGGCTTCAACAAGCCCCTGACCGTGGCCGATCGCGACCTGATGCGCGCCGACATCGGCCAGATCATCGCGTGGTGCGACAGCGCCCTGGCCTTGGCCCGCGACCTCTTCCTGCGCGGCCAACCCGAACAAGGCCGCTTCGCCAACTTCCCCTCCGGCTTCATGTCCCTGGTGCGCCCCGATGGCGCGGCCGACCTGTATGACGGTGCCTTGCGCGTGAAAGACGCCCAGGGGCAGCTCATCGTCGATCAGGTCGATGTGCACGACTACCAGCAGCTCATCGTCGAAGAGGTCAAGCCCTGGACCTACATGAAGTTCCCGCACCTGCGCACGCTCGGCCCCGAGCACGGCTGGTACCGCGTCGGCCCGCTGGCCCGCATCAACAACGCCACCTACCTCGACACCCCTCGCGCCGAAGCGGCCCGTGCCGAGTTCATGGCCTGGGGCGGCGGCCAGCCCGTCACCGCCTCACTGGCCCAGCACTGGGCCCGCATGATCGACACCCTGCACTGCGCCGAAGGCATCGCTCGCCTGCTCGATGACCCCGACATCACCGGCACCGACCTGATGGCCACCGGCACCCCGCTGCGCGAAGGCATCGGCGTCATCGAAGCGCCGCGTGGCACCCTGCTGCACCACTACCGCATCGGCGACAACGACCTCATCGAATACGCCAACCTCATCGTCTCGACCACACACAACAACACGGCCATGAACGAAGCCGTGCGCAGCGTCGCCGCCGAGTACTTCGATGGCCGCGAAATCACCGAAGGCCTGCTCAACCACATCGAAGTCGCCATCCGCGCCTACGACCCCTGCCTGTCGTGTGCCACGCATGCCGTCGGCAAAATGCCGCTGCGCATCGAGGTGGTCGAGGCCGATGGGCAACTGGCCGATGTGCTGCTCAAGCACGAAGATGGCACGCTGGAGCGCCCCATGGCCCACGCCGCGCCCGTCGACCGCACGCCCGCCAACTGGCCTCCGCTCGACGCATGAGCGCGCGCAGCCTGATCGACGGCGACGCGCCGCTGCCAGCCGACTGGCCCCGCACACTCGTGATCGCCGTGGGCAACCCCAGCCGGGGTGACGATGCCGCCGGCCCGCTGCTCGCAGAGCGCCTGTCGGCTTGGCTGAGCGATCAGGACCACCGCCCAGACGGCAGCCGCCCGCACGACCTCACCATCCTCTGCGACCAGCAGTTGATGGTGGAGCACGCCTACGACCTGCGTGGCCGCGATCGCGTGCTGTTCATCGACGCCGCTGCCCGACAAGGCGAACCGGTGCAATGGCAACGCGTTGAGGCTAGCGCGGGCGGCCCGGCCATCAGCAGCCACCAATGCACACCTGCTCAACTGCTGCACCTGTGCGCCCACACTCTGCGAACCCCACCTCCCGATGCCTGGCTGCTGTCCCTGCGCGGCGAAGGTTTCGAGCTGGGCGCACCGGTGTCGGCGGCCATGCAAGCGGCCATGGACCAAGCCTGGGACGCGATCCTCGCCTGGATCACCACACCAGATGTCCATGGGCAGCCTGTCAACCAAGCAGGCGATCCCCACCATGCATGAAGCCTCCCTGGCCATCGAGGTCATCGCCCTGCTGGAGCGTCAGCGCAACACGCTCTCGCGCATCACCCGCATCGTGCTCGACATCGGCGCCCTGGGGTGCGTCGATGAAGACGCGCTGCGCACCGCCTTGCTCACGGCTTTGCCTGGCACCCTGGCCGAAGGCGCGGCCATCGAGATGCACACCACGCCCGCCCAGGCACGCTGCCTGCAATGCGCCACGGTGTACGAACCGCCCGACCGCATCGAGCCCTGCCCGCACTGCGGCTCGGCCCGCAAACAGTGGTTGAGCGGACAGTCCCTCACGCTGCGCAGCGTGGAAGGCACGCCGCGCTGATGCAAGGCGCAAAACTCCCGGCCGGCAAGTATCATCCTTTGAAGATGCATGCCACCTCCTTCTGGGACTGAACGATGATCTACGCGCTCCTCAAGACTGTTCATGTGCTGTCCATCATCGTGTGGATCGGTGGCATGGTGTTTGCACACTTCTTCCTGCGGCCGGCGGTTGCTCAGCTGGAGCCTCCGGCGCGACTGCGGCTGATGCACGACGTGCTCGGGCGCTTCTTCCAAGCCGTACTTTTGGCCTCACTGCTGACGCTGGCCAGCGGCGTGTGGATGCTGGGTCGTGTGGCCAAGCAGGTGGTGCAGTCGGGGGGCAGCTTCGAGATGCCGCTGGCCTGGACCGTCATGGCGGCGCTGGGCGTCGTCATGGTGGCGATCTTCATGCACATCCGCTTTGCGCTTTTCAAGCGGCTCGGCGGTGCCGTTGCAGCGTCCGAGTGGGCCGCCGCTGGTGCGGCCCTGGCGCAGATTCGCACATGGGTCTCGGTCAACCTCGGCCTGGGTGTCCTGGTGCTGCTCGTCACGCTGATGCGCTGGGCGACTTGAGTCCGGACCCTGCAGACCTTTTCCGTGCGTCGCAGACGGCAACACGTTGGATACAGTCAGTCGAGTTGCGCCGGCTTGTGGCGGCTTCGTGCCCATAGCTAAAGTTAACCTGCAGCCCACAGAAGCTTCGAAGGCTGGTGGAGCC
>JAGOCV010000121.1 GCA_017998575.1 Burkholderiaceae bacterium | reverse complement strand
CGTGGGCGATCCGGTCACGCTGATCTCGCCCAGCGGCCAGGTCACGCCGGCCGGTGTGGTGCCGCGCGTGAAATCGATGACGGTGGCGGGCATCTTCGATTCGGGCCACTACGAATACGACTCGGCGCTGGTGATGATCCACATGGAAGATGCCGCGCGCATCTTCCGGCTCGAAGGGCCGACGGGCATCCGCCTGAAGCTCAAGGACCTGCACCAGGCGCGCGAGGTGGCGCAGCAACTGGCGGGCTCGCTGTCGGGCGAGCTGCTCATCCGCGACTGGACGCGTCAGAACCGCACCTGGTTTGCCGCCGTGCAGCTCGAAAAACGCATGATGTTCATCATCCTCACGCTGATCGTGGCCGTGGCCGCGTTCAACCTGGTGTCCACGCTGGTGATGACGGTGACCGACAAGCGCGCCGACATCGCCATCCTGCGCACGCTGGGCGCCAGCCCGCGCAGCATCATGGGCATCTTCGTCGTGCAGGGGGCGATGGTGGGCGTGATCGGCACGCTGGCCGGGCTGCTGCTGGGCCTGGGCGTGGCGTTCAACATCGACGTGATCGTGCCGGCGCTCGAGCGTGCCCTCGGGGCGAGCTTCCTGCCCAAGGACATCTACCTCATCAGCCGCATGCCCAGCGATCCGCAGAGCACCGACATCGTGCCCATCGCCATCATCTCTTTGGTGCTGGCCTTCGTGGCCACGCTCTACCCGAGCTGGCGCGCCAGCCGCGTCAATCCGGCGGAGGCACTGCGCTATGAGTGAACCCACCGCAATCCTGGACGGCGCCGCGCCGCTCACCGGCGAAGTCGTGTTGCACGCGCAGGGGCTGACCAAGCGCTTCGTCGAAGGCCCGCTGGATGTGACCGTGCTGCGCGGCGTCGATCTGGCCGTGCGCGCGGGCGAGACGCTGGCCATCGTCGGCGCCTCGGGCTCGGGCAAGAGCACGCTGCTGCACCTGCTGGGCGGGCTCGACGCGCCCACGGCCGGGCATGTGCTGCTCAAGGGCACGCAGCTCGACACCCTGGGCCAGGCCGTACAGGGCGTGCTGCGCAACCGGCACCTGGGTTTCATCTACCAGTTCCACCACCTGCTGCCCGAGTTCAGTGCGCTGGACAACGTGGCCATGCCGCTGCGCATCCGCCGTGAGCCGATCGAGGCCTGCCACGCCGCGGCCCAGGCCATGCTGACGGCCGTCGGCCTGGGTGAGCGTCTGCACCACCGCCCGGCTGAGCTCTCGGGTGGCGAACGCCAGCGCGTGGCGATCGCACGCGCGCTGGTCACGCGGCCCGCCTGCGTGCTGGCCGACGAGCCCACGGGCAACCTCGACCGCGGCACCGCCGACGGGGTCTTCCAGCTCATGCTGCAACTGGCGCGCGAGCAGGGCACGGCGTTCGTCATGGTCACCCACGACGAGGCGCTGGCGGCCCGGTGCGCGCGCACCTGCCGGCTGGTGCAGGGCGTGCTGTCGGTCGCCTGAACGTCACTGCATCGACGGCCCGGGCGCCGTCGATCTTTCCGTTTTCCTGAAAGATGCTTGGCCCGCTGGCACATTGTTGGCGGCATGGTGCATGCATATCGTCTGCTCCCTTCAGATGCACGGAAAGACGACCATGTCCCAGCTGTCCCAGCCCTTCGCCCAAATCCGCCGCCGCACCGTGGCCGCCGTTCTCTCCACCTTCGGCCTGCTGGCTTCGGCCGGCGCACTGGCCCAGGGCTTTCCGTCCGCCAAGCCGGTCGAACTGGTCGTGCCCTTCGTCGCCGGCACGGCACCCGACGCCGTGGCGCGCGGGCTGGCTGAAGGCATGGGCCGCCAGCTCGGCCAGTCGGTGGTGGTGGTCAACAAGCCCGGCGCGGGCGGAGCCATTGGCTACAAGTACGTGCAGGCCGCGCGGCCCGACGGCTACACCGTGGTGCTCAACTCCAACTCGGTGTCCACGGGATTCCACGGCGGTCTGATGCCGTTCGACTACAGCGCCTTCCAGCCGATCGGCCGGGTGACGGTGGAGTTCCCGGTGGTGGCCGTGCGCGGCGACTCGCCCTTCAACAAGCTGTCCGAGATGCTGGCGTACGCGAAGGCCAACCCGGGCATGTACCGCGTGGGCTCGACCAGCATCGGCAGCCACATGCACCTCACGTCGCTGTCCTTCCTCAACGACAACGGCGTGGAGGTGACTCACGTGCCCTTCGCCACTTCGGGCCACGTCACCAGCCTGCTGGGCGGGCACATCGATGCGGTCGTCACGCTGCCGGGCTCGGTGGCGGGGCAGGTCAAGGCCGGACAGCTCAAGGTGCTGGGCGTGCTGGGTTCGACCCGCGAGCCCGTGTTCGCCGGTGTGCCGACAGCGCTGGAGCAAGGCTACAAGTACCAGTCCGATCTGTGGCGCGGGGTCGCCGCGCCCAAGGGCCTGCCGGCGGACGTGGCCGCGAAGCTCGAAGACGCGGTGCGCAAGACGGTGGCCAGCCCCGAGTTCAAGGCGCTGGGTGACAAGGTCGGCTTCCTGCCCGCCTTCCTGCCGGCCGATGCCTTCGGCAAGACCATCGCGTCCGAAGACAAGCTGATCGCCGAGCTGATGAAGAAGAACGGCGTGGAGATCAAGTGAGCACCGCACCGATGACCCGCACCCTCATCCGCGGCGGCACGGTGCTGTCGCTCGACCCCGCCGTGGGCGACCTTCCGCAGGGCGACGTGCTCGTCGAGGGCACGGTGGTGCGCGACGTGGCGCCGTCCATCGACACCCATGCCGACCGCGTGATCGACGCGCGCGGCGCGATCGTGATGCCCGGCCTGATCAACGCCCACATCCACACCTGGGAAACCGCGTTGCGCGGGCTGGGCAACGACTGGGCGGGCTCGGACTATTTCAACTTCTTCCACGCCAAGCTCGCGCCGCTCTTCACCCCGCAGGACACCTACATCGCCACGCTGATGGGCGCGCTGGCGCAGATGGATGCCGGCGTGACCGGCGTGCTGGACTGGTGCCACAACAACGCCACGCCCGCGCACACCGACGCGGCGATCGAGGCGCTGTTCGACTCCGGCATCCGTGCCGTGTTCGGCCATGGCACCGTCAAGGCGCACCCGAAGCCGGGCGAGAAGCACTTCTCCGAGGTGCCGCATCCGCTGGACGAGATCCGCCGCCTGCGCGCGGGCCGGCTGTCGTCGGACGACGCGCTCGTCACGCTGGCCGTGGCCATCCTCGGGCCCGACTACTCCACGCTGGAGGTGTCGCGGCAGGACTTCCGCGCCGCGCGCGAATTCGGTCTGCTGTCCACCGCGCACGTCTGGGGCCGGCCCAACCGGCTGGTGGCCGGCGGCTACCGCACCATCGCGGCCGAGGGCCTGCTCGGGCCGGACCACAACCTGGTGCATGCCAACTACTTCGAGGACGACGAGCTGAAGATCGTGGTCGACAGCGGTGCATCGGTCACGTCGACGACGGCGGGCGAGATGAACAACCACGTGCGCATCTCGCTCTCGCGCCGCGTGCGCGACTTCGGCGGCCAGCCCTCGATCGGCACCGACAGCGAGGTGGCGACCAAGGGCGACATGTTCGACGCCATGCGCTCGGCCCTGCGCATGCAGCGCCTCTACGCCAACATCGACACCGTGCGCAATGCCGAGTCGGCGCAGGACAGTGCCGCGGCCGACTTCGTGCGCAAGAACCTCAAGACCGTGGGCACCGGCGGCTCGCCGATCCAGCAGGTGGCGGTGAAGACGCGCGAGGTGCTCGAATGGGCCACGGTGAACAACGCGCGCGCGCTGCGCTGGGACCGCCACGTCGGCCGGCTGGCGCCGGGCCTGCAGGCCGACCTCATCGTGGTGCGCCGCGACGGCCTGCACATCGCCTCGGCGCAGGATCCGGTGCAGGCCGTCGTGTCCTACGCACAGAGCAGCGACGTGGACACGGTGATGGTCGCCGGCCGCGTGGTGAAAGAAGCCGGCCGCCTGAACTTTCCGATGCTCGGCAGCCGCGTGGCCGAACTGCGGGCGTCGGGCGAGCGGCTGCTGGCCGCGGCCCGCGACGCGTCGGCCGCGCATGCCTGAGCCGCGCGCGGCGGCAGGCTCAACTTGTCGGCCGTTGCAGCTCGGCCGCAAGGAAGTCGAGGAAGACGCGCATGCGCCGGGGCATCACGCCCTGGCGCGGCCAGGTCGCGTAGAGCGCGACTTCGTCGAACGAATAGTCGGCCAGGCACTGCACCAGCCGGCCGCTGGCCAGGTCTTCCTCAACGTTCCACAGCGCCTTGAGCGCCAGGCCCCGGCCTTCGAGCGCCCAGTCGTACAGCACCTCGCCGCTGGTGGTAGCCAGCGTGCCGCCCACCTCGACGGTGCGCGCCACGCCGTTTTCGACGAAGCGCCAGCGGTCCAGCGTGCGGCGTCCGCGCAGCAGGCGCAGGCACTTGTGGCGCAACAGGTCGTCGGGCACCTGCGGCACGCCGTGCTGCTCCAGGTAGGCCGGCGCGGCGCATACGACGCGGCGGCTTTCCATGAGCTTGCGCGCCACCAGCGCGCCGTCGTCGGGCAGGCCGATGCGGATGGCGATGTCGAGTTCGTCTTCGATGGCGTCCAGCTCGGCGTTGGTCAGCACGAAGCGCAGATCGAGGTCGGGGTGCAGGTCCGAGAAGCGGCCGGCCAGCGGCGCGAACAGCCGGCGCCCGATCTGCGTGGGCGCCCCCACCCGCAACGTCCCCCGCACCGACCGGCCGGTGGCCGAAACCTCGGCCTCCGCATCGTCGATCGCGGCGAGAATCTGCAGCGCGCGCTGGTGCAGCAGCGTGCCCTCCTGCGTCAGCGCGAAGCGGCGCGACGAGCGCTCGAACAGCCGCACACCCAGGCGCGACTCCATGGCGGCCAGCCGGCGGCTGAGCGCGGGCGGCGAGCTGTCGAAGCGGCGCGCCGCCTCCGACAGGCTGCCCGCTTCCACGAGCTGGCACATGAGCCTGAGATCGCCGGCCTGGTCTGTCATGGTTGTCCGTGGGTTGTCATCAGCAATTGAATCGAATGTCTTCCAGCCGTACCCAGACCCTGACGCCGGGGATCGTCCGCCTGATGGCCGCCGGTGCCGGCCTGTGCGTGGCCAGCAATTATTTTGCCCAGCCGCTGCTGGCACTGTTCGCGCAGACGTTCGGCGTGAGCTCCGTGCACGCCGGGCTGCTGGTCACGATGGCGCAACTGGGCTATGTGGCGGGCCTGATTCTCGTCGTCCCGCTGGGCGACCTGCTGGAGCGACGGCGCCTGCTGGTGACGACCACGGCGCTCACGGCCGCGGCGCTGCTGGCCATGGGGCTGGCGCCGAACTTCGAGGCCATGCTGCTGGTGTCGGTGGTGATCGGCGTGACGTCGGTCGCGGCCCAGGTGCTGGTGCCGCTGTCGGCCCATCTCGCGCCGCCGGCGCAGCGCGGACGGATCATGAGCACGGTGATGAGCGGGCTGCTGCTGGGCATCCTGCTGGCGCGCTTCGCGGCGGGCATGGTGGCGGGCCTGGCCGGCTGGCGCGCGGTGTACCTGATCGGGGCGGTGCTCATGCTGGCGCTGTGCCTGTCGTTGCGTGCGCGGCTGCCAGAAGTGGCGCCGACCGCCGGCGGCAGCTACGCCGGGCTGTTGCGTTCGATCGGCCGCATCTTCGCGGCGCAACCCGTGCTGCGGCGCCGCGGCGTCATCGGCGGCCTGTCCTTCGCGGCTTTCGGCGCGTTCTGGACGGCGGCGGCCTTCATGCTCAAGGCCAACCATGGCGCGAGCGAACTGGTGATCGGCGGTGTCGCCCTGATCGGCGTGCTGGGGGCGCTCTGTGCGCGCTTCGCGGGCCGGCTGGCGGATGCGGGCTGGGGGCCGGCGGCCACGGGCGGCTTCGTGCTGCTGTCCGCACTGTCATGGGTGCCGCTGTGGTGGGGGCAGTTCTCGTGGCCGCTGTTCCTGGCGGGCGTCGTGCTGCTGGACATGGGCGTGCAGGGCGCCCACATCTCCAACCAGACGGAGGTGTACCGGCTCGATCCGGCCGCGCGCAGCCGCATCACCACGGTCTACATGTCGATGTACTTCACGGGCGGGGCTGTCGGCTCGCTGCTGTCGGGCCTGGCGTATGCGCGCTTTGGCTGGCATGGCGTCGCGGCAGTCGGCGCGGGGATGGCGCTGGCGGCGTTCGCGTATTGGGCTGTGGCCGAAGGCGGGCACGCCCTGCGACGCCGCACGTCCGCAGCCTGAAGTCTTGCAGGCACTTCGGTGGTGCCCTGGTTGATGCGAGGTTATGAGTTTGGTGCATGAGATGCCCTCTGTTGATGCATAAAATCCTGACTTTTCCCAAGTCGGTGCATCCAGAGGAGTCAGATGAAGCACGCCACCCACCAGGAGTTCCTGGCCCATATCGCGCAACGCAATCCTGGTGAGGTCGAATACCTCCAGGCGGTCACCGAAGTGCTCGAAAGCCTCTGGCCCTTCATCGAGGCGCATCCCAGGTACCAGGCGCAGTCCCTGCTCGAACGCCTGGTCGAGCCCGAGCGCGTGGTGATGTTCCGCGTGTCCTGGACGGACGACCACGGCCAGGTCCAGGTCAACCGTGGCTACCGCATCCAGCACAGCCTGGCCATCGGCCCCTACAAGGGCGGCCTGCGTTTCCACCCGTCGGTCAACCTGTCGATCCTGAAGTTCCTCGCGTTCGAGCAGACCTTCAAGAACGCCCTCACCACGCTGCCGATGGGCGGCGGCAAGGGCGGTTCGGACTTCGACCCCAAGGGCAAGAGCCAGGGCGAGGTGATGCGCTTCTGCCAGGCCTTCGCCACCGAGCTGTTCCGCCACGTGGGCGCCTACACCGACGTGCCGGCCGGCGACATCGGCGTGGGTGGCCGCGAAGTGGGCTACCTCACCGGCATGGTCAAGAAGCTCACCAACCGTGCCGACTGCGTGTTCACGGGCAAGGGCCTGTCGTTCGGCGGCTCGCTGATCCGGCCCGAAGCCACGGGCTACGGCAACGTGTACTTCGCGCAGGAAATGCTCAAGACGCGTGGCAAGAGTTTCGAAGGACTGCGCGTGTCGGTCTCGGGCGCGGGCAATGTGGCGCAGTACACCATCGAGAAGGCCATGGCGCTGGGTGCCCGGGTGATCACGGTGTCGGATTCCAGCGGCACGGTGGTCGACGAAGACGGCTTCACGCCCGAGAAGCTCGCCATCCTCATGGACGTGAAGAACGAGCATTACGGCCGCGTGAGCGAGTACGCCGGCCGCACCGGCACACGTTTTGTCGAAGGCGCAACCCCCTGGCACGTGCCCGTCGACGTCGCGCTGCCCAGCGCCACGCAGAACGAGCTGGGCGAGGAAGATGCGCGCACGCTGGTCAAGAACGGCGTGATCTGCGTGGCCGAAGGCGCCAACATGCCATCCACGCTGGGCGCCGTGCGGGTGTTCGAATCCAGCGGCGTGCTGTACGCGCCGGGCAAGGCCAGCAACGCCGGCGGCGTGGCCACCTCGGGCCTGGAGATGAGCCAGAACGCATCGCGCATCTCGTGGCCGCGCGAAGAAGTCGACGCGCGCCTGCTGCAAATCATGCAGGGCATCCACGAGGCCTGCCTGCGCTATGGCACGGGCAAGGATGGCCGCGTGAGCTACGTCAACGGCGCCAACATCGCCGGCTTCGTGAAGGTGGCCGACGCCATGCTGGCGCAGGGCGTGGTCTGAGCCACAGGCTGGCCTGGTGCCGCAAGCCGCGTCGAAGGACGCGGCTTTTTCTCTTCTGGCGGCCGGCTGCCTTCAGTGCAGCCGTGATTGCCGCCAGCGCTGGCGCTGCAACGCCACCAGCTCGACCGCGCCCCACAGCAGCGCGGCGGCGATCACCAGGGGGCGCGATCCCGCGCGGGAAACGGCGTCGGCACGGCGGACCGGAGGGCGGATCGTGAGAGACATGCCGCGAGGCTAGGGCGCGCCGATGGCAGCGATGTGACAAACCGGTGTCATGGAGCGGCCCCAGGATGGCCGGCATGTCGTCCCCTACGCCGGCCCTGGCCGAACTCGCCGCGCTCGAACGGGTCATCGAACTGGGCGCCGGCCATCTGCAGTCGCGCGTGCTCTGCGAGGTGCCGGTCGATCCGCGCGATCCGGCCGGCGCGCGCCTGCCGGTGCATGCCATCACGCTGGGCAACGACGCGCCGCACGTGCCCGGGACCGCCTTCATCGGCGGCGTGCACGGCCTGGAGCGCATCGGCGCCGAAGTGGTGATCGCCTACCTGCAAAGCCTGGTGATGCGCCTGCGCTGGGACAGTACGCTGCACCGGCAGCTGGAATCGGTGCGGCTGGTGGTCGTGCCGATCGTCAATCCGGTCGGCATGCTGCGCGGCACGCGCGCCAACGCGGCCGGCGTCGACCTGATGCGCAACGCGCCGCTGGACGCCGACGATCGCGTGCCCTGGATGGTGGGCGGCCAGCGCACCAGCCCCGGCCTGCCCTGGTACCGGGGCGCGGCCGGCGATCCGATGCAGCCCGAGGCGCGAGCTCTGTGCGAGCTGGTGCGCGAGGAACTGCTGCCGCGCCCGTTCAGCATCTCCATCGACTGTCACTCGGGCTTCGGCACGCGCGACCGGCTGTGGTTTCCGTATGCGCACACGCGCGCACCCATCCGCCACCTGGCCGAGATGCACGCGCTGCAGGACATCTTCGGCCGCGCGCATCCGCTGCACCGCTATATCGTCGAGCCGCAAAGCCGCCAGTACCTGGCGCACGGTGATTTGTGGGACTGGCTGCACCTGGAAGCCGGCGCGCGTGAAGGCGGCGGCCCGGTGTTCCTGCCGCTCACGCTGGAGATGGGCTCGTGGATCTGGGTCAAGAAGAACCCGCGCCAGCTGTTCTCGCGCCACGGCATCTTCAACCCGCTGATCCGCCACCGGCAGGAACGCACGCTGCGCGTGCACGTGGGCCTGCTCGACTTCATCTCGCGCGCGGCCACCGGCTGGCGGCTCTGGGTGCCCGAAGGCGACGAGCGCGTGCGCCATCACGAAGAGGCTTTGCAGAAGTGGTACTGACGACCTTCGATTCCATCCCCGCGGTGTCGGCGCCGTGGGTGCTGCTGCGCGGCCTCACGCGCGAGGCGGGGCACTGGGGCGACTTCCTTCCTGTGTTCGCGCAGGCCGTGGCGCCGCAGGCCCTGCACACCGTCCACGCGCCTGACCTGCCGGGCAACGGCACGCGCCACGCCGAGCACAGCCCGGCCACGGTGACGGCGCTCATGGACGCCGTGCGCGCCGGGCTGCGCCAGCGCGGCGTGGCGCCACCCTACCGGCTGCTGGGCCTGTCGCTGGGCGCCATGCTGTGCGTGGAATGGGCGCGCGTGCATCCGCACGAAGTGATGGCGGCGGTGCTGGTCAACACCAGCCTGCGACCGTTCAGCGCTTTCCATGAACGGCTGCAACCGCGTGCCTGGCCGCTGCTGGGACGCGCGCTGCGGCCGGGGCTGGATGCGCAGGGGATCGAGCGCGCCGTGCTCGCGCTCACGAGCCGCGACGGCTTCGGCGATGCGGAACGCGAACGCATCGTGGCGCGATGGGTGGAATTGCGCAGACGGCACCCGGTTTCGCGCGCCAACGCGCTGCGCCAGCTGCTGGCCGCTGCGCGCTACCGTGCACCCGAAGCGCCGCCACCCGTGCCGCTGCTGGTGGTGGGCACGCGTGGCGACCGGCTGGTGTCGCCGCGTTGCAGCGTCACACTGGCCCGGCGATGGAACACGGAATTCGTGCAGCATCCTGATGCCGGACACGATCTGCCGCTGGACGATCCACGCTGGCTGGCCGGGGTGGTGCGGGCCTGGGCGGCTTGATCGGCCACGCGCTGACCCCGCAGCGGAAGCCTCAAAGGATGCGGTTGAACCAGAGAAGGGACAAGCCGGCCGACCCCAGGGCCAGCAGCGCGGCGACCAGCGCCAGCAGGCCCGAAATCTCGGTTTCCTTCTTCTCCACCGTGAGCTTGGACGACAGCGTCTCGTACACCTTCTTCAGGTCGGTGGCGTTGCCCGCATAGAAATACTCGGCAGCCGTGCGGTTGGCCACGCCCTTGAGGGTCTCCTCGTCGAGGCGCACGCGCATCGACCAGCCCTCGAAGCCGATGGTCTCGCCGTCCACGGTGCCGATGCCTACCGTGTACACACGCACGCCGCGGTCGGCGGCCAGCTTGGCGGCGTCCATCGGGTCCACGCCCGTGGTGCGCTGGCCGTCGGTCAGCATGATGATGGCGGCCGAGTTGTACGAGCCCGGCGGCACGGGCGTGAAATCCTTCTTCGGTGGCGCCTGCGCCTGATCGAGCGAGCGCCCGCGCAGCCGGTTGCCGCCGCGCGCGCCGCCGTAGGCCATTTCGTTGATGTCGATGCCGTCGTCGGGGAACAGCGTGGCCAGCGACAGCATGATCCCGTTTCCCGTGGCCGTGCCGCGCTGCAGCTGGAAGCGGTCGATGGCGGTGATCAGGTCTTCACGCGTGAGCGTGGGCAACTGCGCCACCTGCGCGCTGCCGGCGAAGGCCACGATGCCCACGCGCACGTGGCGCGGCAGTTCCTGGATGAACTTCTTGGCCGCCTCCTGCGCGGCCTCGATGCGGCTGGGCTGCACGTCGGTGGCGCGCATGCTGCCCGACACGTCGATGGCCAGCATGATGGTCTGCTGGTTGGAGGGCAGCGTGATCACCGCCATGGGCCGGGCGGCGGCCAGAAGCATCGCCACCATGGACAGCAGGAACAGCGCGGGCGGCACGTGACGGCGCCAGCCATTGCCGCGGCCCATGGCCTCGCGCACCAGCGACAGGCTGGCATAGCGCAGCGCGGTCTTTTTCTTGCGCGACAGCAGCCACATGTACAGCAGCACCAGCAGCGGCACGGCCAGCAGCAGCCAGAGCAGTTCGGGCCAGAGGAAGTTGACGGGAGCGTTGTTCATTGGCGCACTCCTGGGG
>JAGOCV010000120.1 GCA_017998575.1 Burkholderiaceae bacterium | reverse complement strand
CCTCCAGCGTGAGGGCCCAGTGGTCCGAGAGGGCAAGGTCGGCGCGCACCGAGGCGTGGGTGGATTCCGTCTGCAGGGTGGACCAGGTCGGGCCGATCGGCCGCGTCGGGTCTACCGCGCGCGGCAGCGTGATGACGCCTGCCACGGCGGCCGGCAGATTGACACCTGCCTGCTCGATCTGCCGGCGCCGGTCGTGCTCGATGTCTGCGCGGATCGTCAGGCGCGAATTCACGCGCCAGTCGAATGCCGCCGACAGGAACTGCCGGCTGCCACCGCTTGCGCCCTGCAGGTAGGAGCCGGGCTCGCCACCGGCGGCATTGACACGCAGGCCGAACTGGTCGGCGTCGCCGAAGCGCCGGCCCAGATCCAGCGTGGCGAGCGCGCCACCGTTCGAATTGACGCTAAGGCCGATCGACGTCACCGGCTGACTGCCTGCGCGCTTGGTGGGGAAGTTGACCACGCCCGAGGGCGAAGTGAAACCGTAGTAGAGCGCGGACGCGCCCTTGAGCACTTCGACGCGCTCCTTGTTTTCCAGCGCCATCTGCCCGAAGTTGAGGTAGGTGAGCGAACCGTTGATGCGGTAGTTGGTGCGGTTCTCGACGGCAATGCCGCGGATGACCAGCTGGTCCCAGGTGTCGCCGCCATTCTGCTGCCGCGCCACACCCGCCGTGTTGCGCACCGCGTCGTACACGCCCTCGGCCGCCTGCCGGTCCAGTGCTTCACGCGTGACCACGTTGACTGTGGAGGGCACGTCCATGACGTCGGCGCCGCGGAAGGTGCCGGCTTCCACCGTCTCCGGACGCAGGCCGCTGGCGCGCAGGCCCGTCACGGTGACGGCTGCCAGGCTGGGCTCGCCGCCCGTCGCCGCTTCCTGCTGCGCCAGGGCCGGTGCGCAGGCGAGCATGAAAATCATCGTCGTGGCGGCACGGCGGGTGGCAGAGGCGGGGAACGGTGCTGAATGCATGGGAAGGCTCGGAGGGGAACGACATCGGCACCGGAGGTGCGGCTATCGTGCTGAATTTGATAATCGTTCTCATTTTCATGCGCGTATGGCCCGACCGGAAGCGGCACCCGGCGGTTTTTGCTGACGGGACCGCGCGGTGTTGTTGCCACGCGTCACACAGGCGCCGCTACCATGCACGGCTTCCCCCGTTTCAGGAGCGCATTCGCATGAGCACCCCCGCCCCCGACCACACCAAGGACTACGAACGCGGCCTCGCCACGCGCCGCCAGGTGATGGGCGATCCGTTCGTCGATGCGGCGTTTGCGGCCGCCACCGACTTCACGCGGCCGATGCAGGACTACATCACCACCAATGCCTGGGGCGACGTGTGGCAGCGCCCGGGGCTCGATCTGAAGACCCGCAGCCTGATCACCATCGCCTTCCTCACCGCGCTGGGCAAGCAGCACGAACTCAAGGGCCACGTGCGCGGCGCGCTCAACAACGGCGCGACGACCGACGAGATCCGCGAAGTGCTGCTGCACGCCAGCATCTACTGCGGCGTGCCGACGGCCGTGGAAGCCTTCCGCACGGCAGCCTCCGTGGTGGACGCACCGCAGGACGGAGCGCGTGCATGAGTACGCCCACGGCCCTGCTCTCGCTGTGGAACGGCGTCGACGCACAGCGCATCCCCGAGTACGACCGCTGGCATACGCTGGAACACGTGCCGGAGCGCGTGTGGGTTCCGGGATTCGTTTCGGGCACGCGCTACGTGGGCGAATCGCCGGGACAGACGCGCTACTTCACGCTCTACGAACTCGGATCGCTCGACTGTCTGGACAGCCCGGCCTATCAGGACCTGGTCTCGCATCCCTCGCCCTGGAGCGCATCGATGCGGCTGTCGATGCGCGACTTCCTGCGCAAGACCGGCAACGTGGTTGCCTCGGCCGGCAGCGTGCAGGGCGCGGTGCTCGCCGTGGTGCGCATGGTCTGGTCGGATGTGTCAGGCGCCGCGCCGGACTGGCACGCCTTCGCGGCCGGCCTGCTGGCCGACGGCGCGCCAGCGTGCATGAGCCGTGTGCGCATCCAGCAGGTGGTGGCGGCCGGCGCGCAGGCCATGGCCAACCAGGACGACGCCCCGGCCGGAATGGAATACCTGTGCCTGACCGAATCGTCGGACGCGGCGGCGCTCGATGCGCTGGTGGCCTGCGTGACGCGGCGGCTCGACGCGCTGGCGCCATCCCGGCGCCCCGACTGGGTGCGGCACAGCCGCTACCGCTTCGCCTGCCGCGTGGACCACTCGGACGTGGCGGCGGCCACGCGGCCCGCGCCGCGGCTGGATCTGATGCCGTCCGCGGCCCTCAGCCCAGCGTGAGGCGGCGCGCCAGATCGGCCGCGCCAGTCGCGCCGTACTTGCGCATCAGCCGCGCTCGGTAGATCTCCACCGTGCGGTGGCTGATGCCCAGGGCGCGGCCGATTTCCTTGGAGGTGAGGCCGTCCATCAGATGCGCGGCCACTTCGCGCTCGCGGCCGGTGAGTTCGGCCTTGACGCTGCGGCGCGAGCTCAGGTCTTCGAAGGTCCAGATGCCGGCCGCGTGAGGTGCGTCGCGGTCGAGCGCGCGGCCGGTCACGTGGCACCAGAAGGTTTCGCCCTTGAAGCGGCCGTCCACGCGCTTCATGATGCGATCGTCTGCATAGTGGCCGCGCGCGTTCATGATGGGAGCGATGCGCCGGCCGATGCGTTCGTACTCGTCGGCCGAGGGGTAGAGCACCAGGAACAGCTGACCCACCAGTCGCTCGCGCGAGGCGCCGAACATCTCGCACAGGCGCTGGTTGCAGTCCACAATGGCCCGGTTGCGCGAGAGCACCATGCCCACGGGGGCCAGGTCGAAGGCCAGGCGGTAGTCGATTTCCATGGCATGCCCTTGTCAGTGCGAACAGACGTTGTCTCAGGGATGCTCTTTACGAAGAACTACGTATCCCGATAAGTAGTATCGTAGCCGCGCGACTCCCTCTTCTTTCCCAGGAGACTTTTCACATGAACAAACTCTTTCCTTCCGCGAAGGCGGCGCTCGACGGCGTCGTGGCGGACGGCCAGCTGCTGGCGGTGGGCGGCTTCGGCCTCTGCGGCATTCCCGAGGCACTGATCGAAGCGCTCAAGGACAGCGGCGTCAAAGACCTCACCTGCATTTCCAACAACGCGGGCGTCGACGGCTTCGGCCTCGGCAAGCTGCTGGAAACGCGCCAGGTCAGGAAGATGATCGCCAGCTACGTGGGCGAGAACAAGGAGTTCGAGCGCCAGTTCCTGGCAGGCGAGCTCGAGCTCGAATTCACGCCCCAGGGCACGCTGGCCGAGAAGCTGCGCGCCGGTGGCGCCGGCATCCCGGCGTTCTTCACCAAGACCGGGGTGGGCACCGTGATCGCCGAAGGCAAGGAGCTGCGCGAATTCGACGGCGAGACCTACGTGATGGAGCGCTCGCTGGTGCCCGACGTGTCGCTGGTCAAGGCCGACGTCGCCGACAAAGCCGGCAACCTGCGCTTCAACCTCACGGCGCGCAACTTCAACCCGGCGGCGGCCACCGCCGGCAAGGTCTGCATCGTCGAGGTGGAGAAGGTGGTCGAAGTGGGCGAGCTGGCCCCCGACGACATCCACCTGCCGGGCATCTTCGTGCATCGCATCGTGCTCAATGCCACCCCCGAAAAGCGCATCGAGAAGCGCACCTTGACCGAAAAGAAGGGAGCCTGACATGCCCTGGACCCAAGACCAGATGGCCGCACGCGCGGCGCAAGAGCTCGAAGACGGCTTCTACGTCAACCTCGGCATCGGTATCCCCACGCTGGTGGCCAATCACACGGGCGACAAGGAAGTCTGGCTGCAGAGCGAAAACGGCATGCTGGGCATAGGCCCCTTCCCGACCGAAGACGAGGTGGACGCCGACCTCATCAACGCCGGCAAGCAGACCGTTACCACCATTCCCGGCTCGGCCATCTTCGGCAGCGACCAGAGCTTCGCCATGATCCGTGGCGGCAAGATCAACCTGTCGATCCTCGGCGCCATGCAGGTCAGCGAGAAGGGTGACCTGGCCAACTGGATGATCCCCGGCAAGATGGTCAAGGGCATGGGCGGCGCGATGGACCTGGTGGCCGGCGTCAAGCGCGTCATCGTGCTCATGGAGCACGTCGCGAAGAAGAAGGACGGCACGGAAGACCTCAAGATCCTGCCGGCCTGCACGCTGCCGCTCACCGGCGTGGGCGTGGTCGACCGCATCATCACCGATCTGGCCGTGATGGACGTCACGCCCGAGGGTCTCAAGCTGGTCGAACTGGCCGATGGCGTCACCTTCGAGGCCGTGCAGGCCAGGACCGGCGTGACGCTGATCCGCTGATCCGCTGATCGCGGCAATCGCGTTGACCGGGCGGGGGCTCAGTCCCCCGCGCACTCCAGCGCAAACACCGGCACCTCGGCCTGGCGGCTGAGCCACAGGCCGCCGCCCATCTCGATGAAGTGCGGCGCCAGCCCCTGGCGGTAGAGCGCCGCGCGGTGGCGGTAGATGTGCGCATCGGTCAGATCTTCGTCGACGATGTCGCGCTCGTAGTCCTCGCGCGACACGGCCTCCAGGTAGAGCGCGCCGCGGCACTGGCGGCCCAGGTTGGCCAGCGCGCGCTTGAGGTCGGGCGGCGAAAGGTAGGGCAGCACGCCCTGGCAGATGACGAAGTCGAACGGCTGGCCGTCGGGGCTCTGCCAGTCGACCACCGAGCCGTGCGTCCAGCCGTAGCGCCGGCACAGGTAATCGCTCAGCTCGACGCCCTGGTAGCTCGCGCCCGGGAACTGCCGCGCCATCATGTCGCGCCACACGCCGATGCCGCAGCCCATGTCCAGCACGCGCGCCACCGGCACGCGCAGGTAGCGCAGGTAGGCGCATACGAAAGCGCCCAGCCGCTCGGCATGCTGCGGATCGAGCACGCGGGTTTTCCTGTCGAAGTAGTAGCGCTGGTAATAGGCTTCGTCGAAGCTGTCGGCGGTGGCGGATTGCATGCGGCGCATTCTGCGCCACGTGCGCTTGCCCTGTCGCAGGCGTACGATGCGACGGCCCGCGCAATGCTCGAACCTGCCGCACCATGAACGCAACGCCTGCCCTGCAACAGCTCTGGAACGACGCGGCCCTGCCGCAGGACGCACTGGCCTTCGCGCAGCTGTCGGGCGGCGATCCGGTATTTCCTTCGTCTTTCGCTATCGGCGCGGCCGCGCAGTCCACCATCGCCGCGGCAGCGCTCGCGGCCTGTGAACTCGGCCACGTGCGTGGCCAGCCGCGGCAGGCGGTGGCTGTCGATGCACTTCACGCCGCGGCCGAATGCACGGGCTGGTTCGCCATCGACGGCACGGCGCCCGATCCGTGGGATACGTTCTCGGGTCTCTACGAAACCAGTGACGGCCACGTGCGCGTGCATGCCAATTTCGCGCATCACCGCGAGGGGGCGCTGCGGCTGCTGGGGCTCGATCCGGCCACGGCCACGCGTGACGATGCGGCGCGTGTCATGAAGTCGTGGCGCGCGATCGACTTCGAGAGCGCGGCCGCCGAGCGCAAGCTCGTCGCCACCGCGCTGCGCAGCTTCGATGCGTGGGACGCCACGCCGCAGGGCCGCGCCATCGCCGCGCAGCCGCTGTTCACCTTCTCGCGCATCGGCGATGCGCCGCCGCTGGCGCTGCCATCGCTGCGGCAGGACGAGCGTCCGCTGGCCGGCCTGCGCGTGCTCGATCTCACGCGCATCCTGGCCGGCCCGGTGGGTGGGCGGGCGCTCGCGGCGCACGGGGCCGACGTGCTGCTCGTCAATTCGCCCCATCTGCCCAACATCGACGCCATCGCCGACACCAGCCGCGGCAAGCTCAGCACGCACGTGGACCTGCGCACGCAGGCCGGCACCCACGCGTTGTGGCGGCTGGTGGAGGACGCCCACGTGTTCACGCAGGGCTACCGGCCCGGCGGCCTGGCGGCCCTGGGTTTCGGCCCCGACGCCGTGGCTGCGCGCCGGCCCGGCATCGTGTACGTGTCGCTCACCGCCTACGGCGCGCAGGGGCCGTGGGCGGCGCGGCGTGGCTTCGACTCCCTGGTGCAGACGGCCATGGGCTTCAATCACGCCGAAGGCGAGGCGGCGGGCGACGCAAAGCCGCGTGCACTGCCCATGCAGATCCTCGACGAGGCCACGGGGTACCTCATGGCCTTCGGTGCGGCGGCAGCCCTGTGGCGCCAGCAGCGCGAGGGTGGCAGCTGGCATGTGCAGGTGTCGCTGGCCCAGACCGGACATTGGCTGCGTGGCCTGGGCCGCGTGCCCGGCGGGCTGGCTGTGGCCCGGCCGGACATCGCGCCATTCGTCGAGACGGTGGACTCCGGCTTCGGCCGGCTCTCGGCCGTGCGGCACAGCGCGCGGCTCGCACGCACGCCGGCGGGCTGGCCCCGCCCCTCCATGCCACCGGGCAGCCACCCGGCGTCGTGGCCCCGCACTTAAGAGGCCCCAACGCCTGCGCACTGTCGATCGCTGCCGCTCGGGCGGTTGCTCGGCGTGGCCCCCCGGCCGGGCCGGACGCTCCTGCCGTCCTGTGCGCGCGCTACCATCGCCGCCTGACTTGCCAACGAGGGACTGCCCCATGAAGCGACTGCTGCTCATCCTTGCCACCGCATTTGCCCTCACGGGCTGTGGCTACAACGACTTCCAGCGCCTGGACGAACAGACCAAATCGGCGTGGGCCGAAGTGCTCAATCAGTACCAGCGCCGCGCCGACCTCATTCCCAACATCGTCGCCACCGTCAAGGGCGAAGCCGCATTCGAGCAGGAGACGCTCACGCGGGTGGTCGAGGCGCGGGCCAAGGCCACGTCGATGCAGGTGACGCCGGAGACGATCAACGATCCCGAGGCGTTCAACCGCTTCCAGCAGGCGCAGGGCGAGCTCTCCAGCGCGCTCAGCCGGCTGATGGTGACGGTGGAGCGCTACCCCACGCTGCAGGCCAATCAGGGCTTCCGCGACCTGCGCGTGCAGCTCGAAGGCACCGAAAACCGCATCACCGTCGCCCGCAACCAGTACATCCAGGCCGTGCAGCAGTACAACGTGCTGGCGCGCAGCTTTCCCTCCAACCTCACGGCCATGGTCTTCAGCTACGAGCCCAAGCCCAGTTTCACGGTGCAGAACGAAGCCCAGATCTCCACGCCGCCCACGGTGGATTTCGGCGCCGGCACGAAGAAGTGAGCAGGGCCGCGCGCGCATGTCTGCCTGTCTGATGAACCGCCCTCTGCGGCTCGCCCTGCTGCGCGCATGCGTGGCCTGGCTGGCGATGGCCTGGTGCTTCGCAGGGGTGGCCCTGGCGCAGACGGCGGGCGGCGTGCTGGCGGTGCCGGAGCTTGCCGCGCGCGTGATCGACACCACCGGCACGCTGTCCGCCGGGCAGCGCCAGGCGCTGGATGACAGCCTGGCCGCGTTCGAGCGCGAGAAGGGCTCCCAGGTCGTGGTGCTCATGGTGCCCACCACCCGGCCGGAAGACATCGCCGCCTACGCCTGGCGCGTGGCCGACACCTGGAAGATCGGCCGCCGCGACGTGGGCGATGGCGTGCTGCTCATCGTGGCCAAGGACGATCGCCGCGTGCGCATCGAGGTGGCGCGCGCGCTGGAAGGTGCCGTGCCCGACCTGGCGGCCAGCCGCATCATCGAAGAGCGCATCACGCCAGCCTTCCGCGCGGGCGACTACGCGGGCGGACTCCAGGCCGGCACGCAGGCGCTGATGGCGCTCATCCGCGGCGAGGCGTTGCCCGCGCCGGCCCGTCCGCAGGCCGAAGGCAGCCGCTCGGGCAGCGGGTTCGATCTGACCCATGCGCTGGTCTTCATCGTGTTCGCCGTGCCGGTGGCGGCCGGTGTGCTGCGAGCGATGCTCGGCCGCAAGCTCGGTGCGCTGGTCACAGGCGGCGGCGCGGGTGCCATCGCCTGGGTGCTCACGGCCAGCGTCGTGGCCGGCGGTGTCGTGGCCGTGGTGGCATTGTTGTTCGCCCTGCTGTCGGGCGCGGCGCCCACCGGCCGTGGGGGTGGATGGGGCGGCGGCTGGGGTAGCGGCCCAGGCGGATGGAGCGGTGGCGGTCGCGGGCGCAACGGTGGCTTCGGCGGCGGCGGCTTCCGGTCGGGCGGCGGTGGCAGCTTTGGCGGCGGTGGCGCGTCGGGAGGATGGTGATGGTCTCGCACACGCTGGGTTTTCTCGCGCGCTTGCTGCGCCACCGCTGGCTGGAGCCCGATGCAGTCAAGACCGTGCCGGCCGACATGCTCGATCGCCTCACGCAGCGCGTGGCCGCGAGCGAGCGGCTGCATACCGGCGAGATCCGCCTGTGCATCGAGGCCGGCCTGCCCTGGAGCTACCTGCGCCGCAACGCCACGCCGCGCGAGCGTGCCGTCACGATGTTCGGCAAGCTGCGCGTGTGGGACACCGAGCACAACAACGGCGTGCTGATCTACCTCCTGCTGGCCGAGCACGCCATCGAGATCGTGGCCGATCGCGGGCTGGCGCGGCATGTGCCACAGCCGCAGTGGGACGCGCTGGTGGCGCGGCTCGGCGGTGCGTTGGCTGGCGGCCGTTTCGAAGACGGGCTCGCGCAGGCCATCGACGAGACGTGCGCGCTGCTCCGGCGCCACCACCCGGCGGGCGAGGGCACCGTGCGCGTCAACGAACTGCCCGACGAGCCGGCGGTGGGCTGACGCGCAAGGTCGGCAGGGTCTGCAGATGGCCGCGCACCGCTTCAATGTTTTCGGACGCATCGTCGTCATCGAACGACATGGCACGCGCTGGGATGCGCGCTCGGTCGGCACCGACGGCAAGCGGGCACCGGCGGGCTTCGTGATTCCGGACTTCGTGGGCGAAGACGAGCTCGAGCAGTACCTGTTCGACCTGTTCCACGAAAACGCCGTCTCGCCCACCGCGGACATCCGCCGCCTGCCCTGACAGGGGCCGGTGCTGTGCGGTCTCCGGGCCATCCCGCCGCCGGACACGCCGCCATGCGTAGGACGGAGCCGCGACTACGCTCATGCGCGTTCCGGCAGGCCCCGCGCGCCGATAAACTCGCCCGAACCCAAGGAGCCGTGATCGGTGACGAACGAAGAAGTGCAAGTGCTGGTGGTCGACGACGTGATCGATGCCGCCCAGGTGATGGCCGAGGCCATCGAACTGGATGGCTACAGCGTCCGGGTGGCTACGGGAGGTGAACACGCCTTGAAGCTGGCCGCGGAACGCCGCCCGCACTGCGTGCTGCTCGACATCGCCATGCCGGGCATGGACGGGCTGGAACTGGCACGTCGCCTGCGCGAAGAGTTCGGCCACGAAATCGTGCTCATTGCGATGACCGGCTGGGGCGACAAGTCAGACCGCGCGGCGGGCACCATCCAGCTGTGCGATCACTTCCTGCGCAAGCCCGTCGAACTGGCGGCGCTGCGCAAGCTGCTGCCCAGGCCGCTGGACTGACGCGAGCCGCGTCTGGCGCGCCGGTCATCACCGCCGCCATGACTCGCGGGGACGAACAACCGGAGCCATGAAGGCCGAAGCCCCGATGTGCGTTGTCGAGGTGTTCACGCGCTGAACCGGTGCCGCGTGGCAGCCCCCAGTGCTCTCAGAACTTTGGAATGCGTATCGTCTTGCTGATCATCAGCGAGCCCGACAGCGAAAACAGCAGCACCATCGGGTGCAACTGCCAGCCCAGCAGCGACCAGCTGCCGCCCCAGAGCTGATCGCCCACGCGCCCTTGCCAGGCGGCGATGGCCAGCAGACCCGTGAGCAGCACGCTGGTGGGGATCGGCGTGCCCTCGAAATACTTCACCTTGCCGCCGGCGTCGTCGCCGGCCAGCGATTCGGCCGTCACGTTGAAGCGTGCCAGCCGGCTCACGCCGCAGCACACGAAATAAGCAAGCACCACGGCATCCCATCCGCCCTGCATGCCGGCCGCGAAGGCGAGGGTGGCCGGCGCCACGCCAAACGAAATCACGTCGGCCAATGAATCCAGCTCGCGCCCCAGGGCCGAATGCTGCTGGCGCCAGCGCGCGATGCGGCCATCCAGCACGTCGAAGATGAAGGCCGCCGGCGCGAACGCGGCAGCGATGAGCAACAGGCGAGGATCAGGCCCGCCGACGCCGCTTGCCAGCGCCAGCATGGCGACGAAGATCGCCGCCACGCCGCAGGCCGCATTGCCCAGCGTGAAGAAGTCCGCCAAATGGAAGTCGCGCACCATCGAGAAGTGGCGCGGACGGCGGCGCACGGGTGCGGCGTCGTTGGCGGATGAAGGGTGCGGATTGGAGAGGGCCATGGCAAAGCCTCCGGGTCGTTGTTCTGCTGAAGGATGGATACCACTCTAGGGCGGGCGGGCCGCAGGCGCCGACGGCGCGTGCGCTGTGTGTCTGTCAGCCGTTGGCGTACATGCTGACGCCTGCCGTCGCTTACCCCGCACTGGCGATGGCGTCCGGCTGTTCTTCCTCGCCCAGAAACCCGCCGCTCTGGTGCGCCCACAGGCGCGCATACAGGCCGCCCTGCGCCAGCAGGCTGCGGTGGTCGCCTTCTTCCACGATGCGGCCGGCGTCGAGCACGATCAGCCGGTCCATCGCGGCGATGGTGGAGAGGCGGTGCGCGATGGCGATCACGGTCTTGCCTTCCATCAGTGTGACCAGGCTGGCCTGGATGGCGGCCTCGACCTCGGAGTCGAGCGCGCTGGTGGCCTCGTCGAGCAGCAGGATCGGCGCGTCTTTCAGCATGACCCGCGCGATGGCCACGCGCTGGCGCTGGCCGCCCGAGAGCTTGACGCCGCGCTCGCCCACGTGGGCGTCGTAGCCGGTGCGGCCTTTGAGGTCCGACAGGCCGCCGATGAAGTCGCTGGCCTCGGCGCGGCGCGCGGCGGTGATCATGTCTTCTTCCGATGCGTCGGGCCGGCCGTAGACGATGTTGTCGCGCATCGAGCGGTGCAGCAGCGAGGTGTCCTGCGTGACC
>JAGOCV010000410.1 GCA_017998575.1 Burkholderiaceae bacterium | reverse complement strand
CCAGGCGCTGCAGCAGCACCGCATCACCTGGTGGTACAGCATCGCGCCCATGAACGGCGCGCTCATGCAGCTGCCCGGAGCGCGCGAGATGGACTGGAGCGCGCTGCGCCGCAACCCGGTGACCAGCTTCGGAATCACCTTCACCGAACAGCTCGCGCAGCAGTGGCGCCAGTTCGCACCTAACTGCACTTCGCACGAGGCCGCCTACGGCCTGAGCGAGACGCACACCGTGGACACCGCCATGCCGGTGGATGCCATCCGCTGGGGCACGCAGGGCAAGCCCGTGCCGGGCAACCAGATTCGCATCGTTGACCCCGGCACCGGCGCGCCGCTGCCCGCTGGCCAGGTGGGCGAGATCACCATCCTCGGCCCCGGCAACTTCAAGGGCTACTGGAACAAGCCCGAGGCCACGGCCCAAACGCTGCGGGACGGCTGGGTATTCACGGGCGACATGGGCAAGATCGACCATGAGGGCTACCTCACCTTCATCGGCCGCTTCAAGGAAATGATCAAGGTCTCGGGCTACAGCGTGTTCCCCGAGGAGGTCGAGACCCTCCTCATCAAGCACCCCGCCGTGGCCCAGGCCGCCGTCATCGGCGTGCCCGACGCCGAGAAGGGTGAAGTCGTGCGCGCCTTCATCGTGAAGAAGCCGGGCCAGGAGGTCGAAGCCGCCGCGCTCATCGCCTGGTGCCGCGAGAACATGGCGCCCTACAAGGCGCCGCGCGAGGTGCGTTTCATCGCCCAGCTTCCCGCCACCGGCGCAGGCAAGGTGCTGCGGCGGCTGCTCAAGGACGAAGGCTGATTCCGGATATGTAACAAAACAGGCCGCAGGCGCCCTGTATACAAGCGCTAGCAGCTATCAAAACAAGAGCACAACAGACCCACCATGTTCCAGAAGATTTTGATCGCCAACCGGGGCGAAGTCGCATTGCGCATCGCCCGCGCCCTGCACGACCTGGGCATCCCCAGCGTGGCGGTGTTCGCCGACGACGATGCTGGTGCGCCCCATGTGCAGGCGGCGAACGAAGCCGTCGCGCTGGGCGCCACGGGCCCGGCGGCCTACCTCGATGGCGCGCGCCTCATTGCCATCGCACGCGAGCGCGGTGTAGATGCCGTGCACCCCGGCTACGGCTTCTTGAGCGAGCGCGCCGATTTCGCCCAGGCCTGCGCCGATGCGGGTCTGCGCTTCATCGGCCCCGCGCCCTCGCAGCTCGCATTGTTCGGCGACAAGGCCCAGGCGCGCGCGCTGGCCGCGCGCAGCCAGGTGCCGCTGATGCCGGGCACACAGCACGAGGTCACGCTCGACGAAGCGCAGGCCTTCTGGCAGGCGCAACAGGTGGGCGGGGCGGGTGCGGGCATCGTCATCAAGGCCATCGGCGGCGGCGGCGGGCGCGGCATGCGCGCCGTGCAGTCGGCGGCCGAGCTGCCCGCAGCCTACGACACCTGCCGCCGCGAGGCCCAGGCCGCCTTCGGCGTGGCGGGCGTGTACGTCGAGCGCCTGATGGTGAACGCGCGCCACATCGAGGTGCAGGTGCTGGGCGACGGCGTGGACGTGGTCGCGCTGGGCGAGCGCGAATGCACGTTGCAGCGGCGCTTCCAGAAGCTGGTGGAGATCGCGCCCAGCCCGTCGCTGCCCGACGCCTTGCGCCAACGCATCATCCAGGACGCTCTGGCCATGGCGCGCGAAGTGCGCTACGAGGGCCTGGGCACTTTCGAGTTCCTGGTGGACCTTTCCTCCACCGACCTGCCCTACGTGTTCATCGAATGCAATCCGCGCCTGCAGGTCGAGCACACCATCACCGAGGAGGTGACGGGCGTGGACCTGGTGCAGGCGCAGGTGCGCCTGGCCGCCGGCTGCCGCCTGCACGACCTGGGCCTGAACCCGGCGCAGCCGCCGCGCGCGCAGGGCCATGCCATCCAGTGGCGCATCAACGCCGAAACGCTGGATGCGCTGGGCCAGGCCCAGCCGGGCAGCGGCACCATCGCGCGGCTGGTGCTGCCCACGGGGCCGGGCGTGCGCGTGGACACGCACGCGGTGGCGGGCCGCGCGCCCTCGCCGCACTACGACACGCTGCTGGCCAAGCTCATCGTCTCCACGCGCGGCGGCAGCTTCGCCGACGTGCTGCGCCGCTCGCAGCGCGCGCTGACCGAGTGCCGCTTCGACGGCTTGGCGACCAACGTCACCCTGTTGCAAGCCCTTGCCGCGCGGCCCGAGATGGAACGCCAGCAGGTGCACACGCGCTGGGTGGAAGAAGTGCTGCCCGCGCTGCTCGATACTTCCAAAACCATAGCTGCTGGCGCTTATGAACAGGGCGCTACAGACCAAAATCAGTCAAAAAAATCGCCCGCACCCGAGGATGCCGACCCGCACGCCGTCTGCGCCCCCATGCCCGCACGCCTGGTGCAATACGCCGTGGCCGAGGGCTCCGTGGTGGCCGCAGGCGCCGAGCTGGCCGTGCTCGAAGCCATGAAGATGGAGCATGTGCTGCTCGCGCCGCACGCGGGTCGCGTGCTGGACCTCGCCGCCGCGCCCGGTGCCTACGTGGCGCAGGGCCACAAACTGCTGGCGCTCGAACCCGTGCACGATGCCGCGCTGGATACCGCCGGGCCGGAGGCGGCGCAGGACCCCAGCCACATCCGCGCCGACCTGCAGCGCGTGATCGACCGCCATGCCTTCACGCTCGACGCAAACCGCCCGGCCGCCGTGGCCAAGCGCCACGCGCAGGGCCAGCGCACGGCGCGCGAGAACATCGCCGACCTGTGCGACGCGGATTCCTTCATCGAATACGGCCAGCTCGCCGTCGCCGCGCAGGCGCGCCGCCGCAGCATGGAGGACCTCATCGCCAACACCCCGGCTGACGGCATGGTGACGGGCATCGGTTCCGTCAACGGCGCGCAGTGCGGCGAGGAGAAAGCGCGCACCGTGGTCATGGCCTACGACGCCACCGTGCTCGCCGGCACCCAGGGCGCGCGCAACCATGCCAACACCGA
>JAGOCV010000119.1 GCA_017998575.1 Burkholderiaceae bacterium | reverse complement strand
CCGATGATCTGCTCCTCGGTAAATCTGCTCTTTCTCATGTCCGTCATTCTCCAAGTTGACGGACTTCCCTGCCATTACGCTGGTACGGCTGGAAGGGGGCAGGTCAACCTCGGCGAACTGCCCATTGAAGTCCCCCGCGACCGCCATGGCAGCTTCGAGCCCAACTCATCCCCAAGCACCAGACCCGATGGGCCGGCTTCGACGACAAAATCATCTCGCTGTACGCCCGTGGCATGACGGTGCGCGAGATACTGGCCCACCTCGAAGAGATGTACGGCGCCGAAGTCTCACCCAGTCTGATTTCCTCGGTGACCGATGCTGTGGCCGATGAGCGCCGTTTGGCCTGCGTCAGTTTCCCGGCGGTCTCCAGCCGTACATACACCAAACGCCTGTGGTCATCCACCGCGTCGCAACTCCCTGACACCCCGGCCCAGCTTGCGGCGCAGCAGGGCCCGCAGTGTCACCCCATCCGAGTACCCGACCTGTGCGGCGACTTGGTCGACGCTCGCGTTTCCCGTGCGCAAGAGATGGACGGCATGCTCCACGCGCAGGTCCTGGAAATACGACAGTGGTGTCTTGCCCAAAACGCTTTGCAGCCGCCGCGCCAAGGTGCGCTCGCTTGTGCCCGCGGCGCTGGCCGCCTCGGCCAGCGAGAACCCCTGCGCGAGCCGACGTCTGGCCCAGCACTCGAAGCGCTCGACCATCGGGTCGGCATGCGCAAGGTGGTCGGGAATCACGAACTCGGCTTGCGAACTGCGTGTCTCGACCAGCAGATAGCGTGCCACCAGGGCCGCCAGCGCCGGACTGCGCCCTCGGATGATGCGCAAGGCCAAGTCGACGTGGGCCAAAGCGGCACCCGCGGTGGTGAAGCGTGTCGAGTTCACGATCATGCGTGACTCGTCCAGCGTGACGTTCGGATAGCGCTGCCGAAACATCGGCCCCAGCCACCATGACGTCGTCGCACGATGCCCATCAAGCAGGCCACTCTCTGCAAGCAAGAAACTACCGGAGCAGGCGGCACCAAGGTGCGCGCCAGCGGTGGACCACTGCTGTAGCGCCGCGATCGCATCGGGCAAATCGGGCCGTGTGAGCCGAGCCGAAAGTGTGTCAGGCATCTTGTCGCCAAACGCGGGCACGAGCACGACGTCAGGTTCGGGCACACCACGCGCAGTGACCACGGGGACCGTCAAGCCTTGCGCAGTTCGGATGCGACGCCGCATGCCCACCAGCGTGAGCTCTATGTGCGCGGGAGCCTGTGGCAGCGAGCCCGACATCGCATTGGCCAAGCCCACTGTGTCAGTGAGCGCCGCAAGCCCCAGATCAAACACGCCATCACAAACAAGGATGTGGAGTTTCATGGCAACAATCATATCAATGTTGTCATTATTGCCAATAGAGATGGCTGTCATGAAGACTTAGACTGCAGGCTCTTCGATCCCTTCACCTAACCCATTTACCCAAAGGATTACAGTATGACCAAGCTCGCCCTGTTTGTTCGCCTCGAAGCCAAACCCGGCCAGGAGGATGCGCTTGCCCACTTCCTGGCCAGCGCACTGCAACTCGCCAACGCCGAGTCCGGCACCACTGCGTGGTTCGCATTGAAGTTTGGCCCTTCGACATTCGGTGTGTTCGATGCCTTTGCCGATGAGGCAGGTCGCCAAGCACATCTGAACGGCCAGATCGCCGCGGCCTTGATGGCCAACGCTGCGACCTTGCTCAGTTCTCCGCCCAATATCGAGAAGGTCGAACTGCTTGCTGCCAAACTGCCTGCATGACAACCCGGCATTGACCCCATCAGGTCACGCTGATGCCGGCGCCTCAGGCCGTCGCCAGCCGCTCGCGGGCGAGCCGCGCGCCTTCGGCCAGGGCTTCCAGCTTGCGCCACGCCACGTCCCGGCCCATGGGCGCCATGCCGCAGTTCGTGCAGGGGAACAGGCGCTCCTGCGGCACGAATGCCAGCGCGCGGGCGATGGTGTCGGCCACTTCTTCAGGCGTCTCCACCACGTCGCTGGCCACGTCGATCACGCCGACCAGCACGTCCTTGCCGGCCAGCAGGCCCATCAGGTGGGGCGGTACATGGGAATGGATGCATTCCAGGCTCACCTGGCCGATGCGGCTTGCGGCCAGCGCGGGGAACACCGCCTCGTACTGGCGCCACTCGTCACCCAGGGTGCTCTTCCAGTCGGTGTTCGCCTTGATGCCGTAGCCGTAGCAGATGTGCACGGCGGTCGTGCAGGTCAGTCCCTCGGCCGCGCGCTCGAGTGCGCGCACGCCCCAGTCGGCCGCGTCCTTCATGTAGACATTGAAGGCAGGCTCGTCGAACTGGATGATGTCCACGCCATCGGCCTGCAGGGCGAGCGCCTCCTGGTTCAGCAATTCGGCGAAGGCGAAGGCCATCGCGATCCGGTCGCCATAGAAGCGGTCGGCCACGGTGTCGACGATGGTCATCGGGCCGGGCAGCGTGAACTTGAGCTTCTTCTTCGTGTGCGCGCGCGCCAGCTGCGCTTCGAAGGCATGCACGCGGCCCTTCAGGCGCAGGGCCGACACCACCTGCGGCACCATCGCGTCATAGCGGTTGTCGCGGATGCCCATCTTCACCTTGTTGTCGAAATCGATGCCCTCGACCTGCTCCAGGAAGCCGTGCACGAAGTGCTGCCGCGATTGCTCGCCGTCGCACACGATGTCCAGTCCGGCATCTTCCTGCGCCTTGATCCACAAGAGCGTCGCATCGGCCTTTGCCTGGGCCAGTGCATCGCCCTCGGCTCGCCACTGGGGCCAGAGCTTGTGCGTCTCGGCCAGCCAGGCGGGTTTGGGCAGGCTGCCGGCGATGGAGGTTTCGAACATGTGTGGGTCTCTTTCCAGATAAGGGCGGGCTCGCGGGCCCATGCAGGCGGCAGCTCAGTGGGTGACACCGGCCGCCCATCGTTCGAGCACGCTCCGGTAGGGTCTGATGAAGTGCTCTTCGGCGAATCTTCCCTGCTTCATCGCCAGTTGCGTGCGTTCTTCCCGGTCGTAGACGATCTGCGTCAGCGAGTAGTCCGGGTTCTGCAGGCTCGGCCGATACAGCCGCGCCGCGGCCGCATTGGCGTTGTAGATCTCGGGCCGGTAGATCTTCTGGAAGGTCTCCATCGTGCTGATGGTGCCGATCAGTTCGAGATCGGTGTAGTCGCCCGGCAGGTCGCCCTCGAAGTAGAAAGCCAGCGGCGCGACGCCATTGGGCGGCATGAAGAAGCGCACCTGCAGGCCCATCTTCGCGAAGTAGCGGTCGGTCGATGAGGTTTCATTCTGTCGATACTCCACGCCCAGCACCGGGTGCTGATTGCCCGTGCGCTCATAGGTCTTGCCGGTGGATGCGCTGATGCAGATGACGGGGGGCTTGCGGAAGTGCGCCCTGTACGCGCGTGAATGGGCGAACTGCCTGAACAGCTTTCCGTGCAGGTCGCCAAAATCGTCCGGCACGCCGAACTCCGCACGGCCGGCGTTGTAGCCCGGCAGGAGGACGCTGAAGTCGTAATCGCGCACGTAGGAGGAAAAGTTGTTCCCCGCGATGCCGTCGATGCGCCTGCCGTCTCTCCGGTCGAGGATGCGGGTCTTGAGCATCTCGATCAGGGGGAACGCCTCGTCGCTGCTGCGGGGGCCGAGCGTCATCCCCACCGAGACGATTTCCAGTTCGACCGCATAGCGATCGCCGGCCGGATTGTCCCAGTGCGCCAGGTCATTGAAGCGGTTGTCGATCATCCTCAGCGTGTTGCGCAGGTTCTGCTGCCGGCTCGCGCCCCGGGCCAGGTTGGCAAAGTTGGTGGTGATGCGGGTGCCGTCTGCGGGCCGGTAGTTTTCGTCGAAGCGGATGCTCGCCACGTGGAAGACCGGCTCGCCGATTCCGTCCGCCAGATCGGGGGCAAGGGACGCGCAGGCGTGGGTGGATGGGTGCATGGCGCCAATGCTATGCACGATGATCGATGAAGTAAAATGGCTTTATCTCATCCATCCATGAACAGCGATCATTGAATGCTGGAGCGCCTGCACCTCAACATCATTCGTCAGGTCGAGCAGCAGGGTTCGTTGACGGCCGCTGCCGGCGTGCTCCATCTCACCCAGTCGGCCCTGAGCCACAGCATCCGCAAGCTCGAGCAGCAACTGGGCACCGACATCTGGCTGCGCGAGGGCCGCAGCCTGCGCCTCACGCAGGCCGGCCAGTACCTGCTGGCGGTGGCCAACCGCGTGCTGCCGCAGCTGGACCTGGCCGAAGAGCGCCTGGCGCAGTTCGCGCAGGGCGAGCGCGGCGCCTTGCGCATCGGCATGGAATGCCATCCCTGCTACCAGTGGCTGCTCAAGGTGGTGGCGCCCTACCTCGCCGCATGGCCCGACGTGGACGTGGACGTGAAGCAGAAGTTCCAGTTCGGCGGGATCGGTGCGCTCTTCGGCTACGAAATCGACCTGCTGGTCACGCCCGACCCGCTGGACAAGCCGGGGCTGAAATTCGAGCCCGTGTTCGACTACGAGCAGGTGCTGGTCGTGGCCCGCAGCCACGCCCTGGCCTCGGCGGCCTACGTGAAGCCCCGGCAACTGGGCGACGAAGTGCTGATCAGCTATCCGGTCGACATCGAGCGCCTGGACATCTACAACCAGTTCCTGTTGCCGGCCGGCATCACGCCCCGGCGACACAAGGCCATCGAAACCACGGACATCATGGTTCAGATGGTGGCCAGCGGCCGCGGTGTGGCCGCGCTGCCACGCTGGCTGGTCGATAAGTACGCCGCCAGGATGGACGTGGTGCCCGTGCGACTGGGCGCGCGTGGCATCGCCAAGCAGATCTTCCTGGGCGCACGCGAATCGGACACCGGCATCGACTACCTGCGCGCTTTCATCGAGCTCGCCCGCCAGTCCGCCGCCGTGAAGTCGCCAGCTGCCGTCAAGCGTGCCGGAGCCCGGCACACGTAACACTTCGTGTGTCGCGCCGACGCGCAGATCCAGCCGGCGACCGTGGTGCGTACATGAGGGCAGCTGGCGCGCATCCCCGTGCCGCTGACACCCTCAGGAGACTTCCATGCAACACAGGTTCCACCGCGTCGCTTCCATCACCCTCGCCGTCGCCCTCTCGGCGGGCGCCGCTTCATCCATGGCGCAAGTCATGGTGGGTGGCGCGCCGATGCTGCCCACCAAGGACATCATCGACAACGCCGTCAACTCCAAGGACCACACCACGCTCGTGGCGGCCGTGAAGGCCGCAGGCCTGGTCGACACGCTCAAGGGCCCGGGACCGTTCACCGTCTTCGCGCCCACCAATGCCGCCTTCGCGGCACTGCCCGCCGGCACCGTCGACACCCTGCTCAAGCCCGAGAACAAGGCCAAGCTCACCACCGTGCTGACCTACCACGTCGTGCCCGGCAAGTGGGACGCTGCCGCCATCACGAAGATGATCAAGGACGGCAATGGCATGGCCTCGATCAAGACCGTCGCCGGCGGCACGCTGATGGCGAAGGCGGCGGGCGGCAAGGTCACCGTGACGGATGAGAACGGCGGCATGGCCACGGTCACCACGGCTGATGTCTATCAGTCCAACGGCGTGATTCACGTGGTCGACAAGGTGCTGCTGCCCAAGTAATCGCGCGCAAGTCACCGATCCCCTGGCGCCTGTCGGAGACGACGGGCGCTTTTTTTTCGCTGGTGTGTGTGGCTGCCCGCGGCCACCTTCGGTGCGGAACCCCGCAATAACCCCAGCGTGCGGCCAGGTTGGCTTGCACCAGCAAAGGGCGCACGAAACTCCCGTTCCGCCTGTGGATCAACCCGCGCCCGCCGCCTCCCGCAATTGGCGCACGCTGCACCGTCCATGCGCAGGATTGGCGCAAAACGGCCCCTGAAAACGCTCTATAAATTCGATGCTTCATCGCTGAATATTGATCCCCCACAATGCATTCATCGGGGGTAACCTGCGGCGGCCGTGACCTCACTTGACCTCTCTCAAGGACGCCCCATGACCCGCTTCCTCGCCCACCGATTCGCCCGTGCCGCTGCCGGCTTCGCCGCGCTCGGCCTCGTCGCCTCTGCCGCCCTGGCGCAGGCCAGACCCCTCAAGCCCGTCACCATTGCCCTGGGCACCCAGGTGGTCAACGTGACGTACCCGTGGCTCACGCTGCCGATCGCGCTGGGCTACTGGAAGGACGAGGGCTACGACGTCAAGATCGTGACGACCGGCGGTTCGCTGCAGGGCATCCAGCAGATGGTGGCCGGCGGCGTCGACTTCGCGCAGCTCAACTCCACCGGCCTGATCCAGGCCAACACCGAGAACAACGTTGCCGTGCGCGGCCTCATGGGCACCGGCGTGATCGACTGGGGCCTGGGCGTGCCCGAGGGCAGCGCCATCAAGACCGTTGCCGACCTCAAGGGCAAGAAGATCGGCATCTTCAGCCTGGGCACGGGCGGCATGCCGCTGCTCAAGGGCTACCTGCGCGCCAACGGCATCGATCCGGACAAGGACGTGCAGATCATCGCCACCGGCGCCGGCGCGCCTGCGCTCGAAGCCCTCAAGAGCGACCGCGTGCAGGCCCTGATGTTCTGGGGCTCGGCCCTCACCGGCTTCGAGAACGCCGGCACCAAGATGCGCGTGATCTTCGATCCGGCCTGGCGCCAGCTGCCCGACTTCACCTTCGGCACCATGCAGAAGACCATCGACGCCGATCCGGCCATGGTCGAGGCCATCTCGCGCGGCGCGGCCAAGGCCACGCTCTACGCGCAGACCAACCCCGATTGCGCGCGCCAGATCCACTGGAAGAACTTCCCCAGCACCAAGCCCACGGGCGCCGACGAGGCCACGCTGGTCAAGTGGGACCTCGCGCTGCTGCAGACGCAGCTGTCCACCATGGCTTCGGCCCACGCCATGAACGGCGGCAAGCTGATCGGCGCGATGGACCCGGCAGCCTACGGCCGCATGCAGGACTTCATGCTCAAGGACGGCATGATCAAGCGCACGCTGCCGATCGAGTCGATGCTGTACTTGAAGCCCGGCTTCGTCGAGGCGATCAACAAGTTCGACCGCAACGCCGTCATCGCCGACGCGCGGGCCTGCAAGGGCCTCTGACATGAAACCCCCACGCTTCCCCGCTTCGCGCGGTCCGCTGCCCCCCGAGGGGGCGCCTCAGTGCCTTCGGGCGGCCGGGCGCCACTGAGATGAACGTGCGCGACTTCATCGCCGGCCTGCCCAAGGCCGAGCTGCACATGCACATCGAGGGCTCGATCGAGCCCGACCTGTTCATCCGGCTGGCGCGCCGCAACGGCGTCGCCATCCGCTGGCAGACCGAGGACGAACTGCGCGCGGCCTACCAGTTCGACGACCTGCAGGACTTTCTCGACCTGTACTACGACGGCTGCCGCGTGCTGGTCACGGCCGAGGACTTCTTCGACGTCACGCGCGATTACCTGCGCCGCGCGCACGCCGACCGCGTGCTGCATGCCGAACTCTTCCTGGGCCCGCAGGGCCACACGAGCCGCGGCGTGCCGCTGGCCACGGTGATGGAAGGCGTGCTGGGCGCGATGGAGGCCGCCCGCGCCGAGGACGGCATCACCTCGGGCCTGATCGCCGTGGCGCAGCGCCACCGCAGCGAGGAGGAAGGCCTGGCCATGCTCGCCGACCTGGAGCCCTGGTACGGCCGCCTGCTGGGCTTCGGTCTCGGCGGCGCCGAGGTGGGCAATCCGCCGGGCAAGTTCGCCGCGTTCTTCGCACGCTGCCGCGCGTTGGGCTTCAAGGTCGTCGCGCATGCGGGCGAGGAAGGCCCGGCCGCCTACGTGCGCGAGTCGGTCGAAGTGCTGCAGGTGCAGCGTCTGGACCATGGCAACGCCTGCATCGACGACCCCGCGCTGATGGCCGAGCTCGCCGCCAGCCGCGTGCCGCTGACCATGTGCCCGCTCTCCAACCTCAAGCTGCGGGTGGTGGACACGGTCGCCGCGCATCCGCTCAAGCGCCTGCTCGACGCGGGCCTGTGCGTCACCGTCAATTCGGACGACCCGTCGTATTTCGGCGGCTACGTCAACGACAACTACCTCGCGTGCGAGGAGGCGCTGGGCCTGGGCCGCGACGATCTCGTGCAACTGGCGCGCAACAGCTTCGAGGCTGCCTTCATCCCCGACGCGCAGCGCCGCGCCAGCCTGGCCGCCATCGATGCCTGGGTCGCCCAAACGGCCACGACGACCAGCTAGGGCCCGCGATGTTCCCCACCGATACCCTTCCCGCGGCGGCACCGGTCGCCGTGCCCACCACGCCGGCGTTCCGCTTCGACGGCCTGCACAAGACCTTCCGCTCCAAGGACGGCGGCGACGTGATCGCGCTGCACGACGTGAACTTCCACGTCTCGCGGGGCGAGTTCGTCACCGTCGTCGGCCCCAGCGGCTGCGGTAAGAGCACGTTGCTGCGCATCCTCGCCGGGCTCGAGCGGGCCAGCCGCGGGCACGTCGAACTCGGTGGCCGCGAGCACACCGGTCCCAGCCGCGAGATCGGCGTGGTGTTCCAGGCACCCGTGCTGCTGCCCTGGCGCAACATCCTCGACAACGTACTGGTGCCCGCGCAGATCCAGGGGCGCGATTCCAGAGTTGCGCGCGAGCGCGCCATGCACTACCTGCAGATGGTGGGCCTGGCGGGCTTCGAGACCAAGTACCCCAACGAACTCTCGGGCGGCATGCAGCAGCGCGTGGGCATTGCGCGAGCGCTGGTCAACGACCCCATGCTGCTGCTCATGGACGAGCCCTTCGGCGCGCTCGACGCGATGACGCGCGAGAACATGAACGTCGAGCTGCTCAAGCTGCGCGAGCGCACCGGCGCCACCATCATGCTGGTGACGCACAGCATTCCCGAGGCCGTGTTCCTCGGTGACCGCGTCATCGTCATGTCGCCGCGGCCCGGCCGCGTCACGCAGGTGATCGACGTCGATCTGCCCGCGCGCACGCTCGATGTGATCAACACCGAACGCTTCGGTGCCTACGTGTCGGGCATCCGGGCCAACCTCAATGCTTCCGGAGGGCTCGACGGATGAGCGCTGTCGCAGAAACCTCGGCCGAATGGCGGCTCACCCCGCAACGCCGCCGCGTGCTGATCCTGGCCGTTCTGGTGTTCGTGATTGCCTGCTGGCACATCGCGGTCACGGCTTTCAAGGTGTCGCACCTCATCTTCCCCGGCCCGGCCGCCGTGGCGAAGGCGGTGTATGACCTGTTCGCCACCGGCGAGGTCTGGCCGCACCTGTGGGTCACGCTCTACGAGATCCTCATGGGCTTCGCCGTGGGCGCACTGGCGGGCTTCGTGCTGGGCGCGCTGATCGGCCAGAGCGCGCTGCTCGAAGCCGTGCTCTACCCCTACGTGGTGGCGTTCCAGACAGTGCCCAAGGTGGCCATCGCGCCGCTGTTCGTGCTGTGGTTCGGCTTCGACACCACATCGAAGGTGGTGATCACCGCCACCATCGTGTTCTTCCCGGTGCTGGCCAACACCATCGTCGGCCTGCGCTCGGCACCGCGCGACCAGATCGACCTGATGACGGCGTTCACCGCCTCGACGTGGCACGTGTTCCGCATGGTGCGCCTGCCGCACGCCCTGCCCTACGTGTTCGCGGGGCTGGACATCGGAATCGTGCTGGCCGTCATCGGCGCCATCGTCGGCGAATTCGTGGGCGCGCAGGCGGGGCTGGGCTACCTGATCCTGCAGCGCAATTTCTCGATGGATGCGGGCGGCATGTTCGCCATCCTCATCGTGCTCTCGGTCATCGGCATCGTGCTGCATGCGGTCATGAAGGCGATCGCGCGCCGCGTGATCTTCTGGGCCGACGCCTTCGCCGACATCGCGCGCGGCGGCTGACGCGCACCGCACTCCTACACAGGAAGGATTCCATGTCCACCGACGCAGAACACCAGGTCGCCGCGCCGCGCCGCGCATCGCCCGAAGAGATGCCCATCCTCGACCTCGGCCCGTGGCTGGCCGGCGCGCCCATCGACGCACTGGCCGCGCAGTTCAAGGCGGCGTGTACGCAGACCGGCTTCTTCTACGTGAAGAACCATGGCGTGCCGCAATCGGTGATCGACGGCGTGTTCGAGGCGGCCCGGCGCTACTTCGCATTGCCGCAGCAGGAGCGCATGAAGGACCGCATCGACGAACGCTTCCGCCGTGGCTTCATGCCCCACGGCGTGACGCGCCACCCCGGACACAAGCCCGACCTCAAGGAAAGCTACGTGATGGGCCTGGACCTGCCGCAGGACGACCCGGACGTCGTGGCCGGCCGGCCGCTGCACGGCCCCAACCGGTGGCCCGACGACAAGCCCTGGCTGCGCGAGGCCGCCACCGGCTACTTCGACCACACGCTGGTGCTGGGCAAGCGGCTGCTGCGCATCGTGGCGGTGGCGCTGGCGTTGCCGGAAGACTTCTTCCTGCAGTACACGCGCAAGCCGATGGTGCTGACCAACCTGTACCACTACCCGCCGCAGGCCTCGCCCACCAACCTCGAGCTGGGCGCCGCCGCGCATACCGACTACGGCACCCTCACCATCCTCGCGCAGGACCCGATCGGCGGGCTCGAACTGCAGACGCGTGCCGGCGAGTGGGTCGGCGCGCCCTACATCGACGGCACGCTGGTCATCAACCTGGGCGACCTGATCAAGGTGTGGACCAACGGGCAGTACGTGTCCAACCTGCACCGCGTGGCCAACCGCACGGGCCGCGAACGGTATTCGATTCCCACCTTCTTCAATTTCGACTACGACACGCCCGTGGCCTGCCTGCCGCAGTTCCTGCCGGAAGGCGGCACGCCGCCGCAATACCCGCCGGTGAAATCGGGCGACTGGCTGGTCAACCGCTTCCAGGCCGTGCAGGGCTACCGCACGCCGGCCGAACTGGCCGACGCCTGAGCGCACCGCCCCTCCCGATTCCCCACGCTCCACCAGGATCCACGATGCTTCGCTACCTCGCCTCCTGCCGCCGCGCCGCGACGGCCGCCTTCGGCCTTGCGGCCGCCCTCGGACTGGGCCTTGCGGCCGCGCAGGCCCAGCCCCGTCCGCTCAAGCCCGTGACCATCGCCCTGGGCACC